>JAFOCY010000210.1 GCA_017380995.1 Oscillibacter sp.
ATAGTCGGCGTGGCCCGGGCAGTCAACGTGAGCGTAGTGACGAGCCTCGGTCTCATACTCGACGTGAGCGGTGTTGATGGTAATGCCGCGCTCGCGCTCCTCGGGAGCCTTATCGATGGAAGCGTAGTCCATGACTTCGGCGCCGCCCTTCATGGCGAGGTACTTGGTGATAGCAGCGGTCAGAGTGGTCTTGCCGTGGTCAACGTGGCCGATGGTACCAACGTTAACATGGGGCTTAGTTCTTTCAAATTTCTGCTTAGCCATTTGAAAAATTCCTCCTGTTAATTGTTAAATCAATCATGTGCAGTGCTAAAAGTCGCTAACACTGCTATTTTACAGTATATCGCGGGGAAAATCAATCCCCAATTCAGGCAAATTAGCCCTTGTTGCCGCGGCTCTCCACGATCTTGTCGCGGATGCTCTTGGGGATCTCCACGTAGCTGTGGGGCTCCATGGAGTACTGGCCACGGCCCTGGGTAGAGGAGCGCAGGTCAGTAGCGTAGCCGAACATGTTGGCCAGAGGCACCAGAGCGTCCACCTGGGTGGCGCCGCTGCGGTTCTCCTGACCCTGGATCTGGCCACGACGGCTGTTCAGGTCGCCGATGACGGTGCCCAGGTACTCATCGGGAGCGATGACGGAAACCTTCATCATGGGCTCCAGCAAAGTAGCGTCGGCCTTGCGGCAGGCATCCTTGAAGGCCATAGAACCGGCGATCTTGAATGCCATTTCGGAAGAGTCGACCTCGTGGTAAGAACCGTCGTACAGGGTGACCTTGACGTCCACCACGGGGAAGCCGGCGAGAACGCCGGAGTTCATAGCGCCGCGGATACCGGCGTCAATGGCAGGGATATACTCCTTGGGGATCGCGCCGCCAACGATGGCGTTGACAAACTCGTAACCCTTGCCGGACTCGTTGGGCTCCACGGTGATCTTGCAGTGACCGTACTGGCCCTTACCGCCGGACTGACGGGCATACTTGGTATCCTGGTCGACCTTCTTCTTGATGGTCTCCTTATAGGCGACCTGGGGAGCGCCGACGTTGGCTTCCACCTTGAACTCGCGGAGCAGACGGTCCACGATGATCTCCAGGTGCAGCTCGCCCATGCCGGCGATGATGGTCTGACCGGTCTCCTCATCGGTGTAGGTCTTGAAGGTGGGGTCCTCCTCAGCCAGCTTAATGAGGCCCACGGTCATCTTCTCCTGACCAGCCTTGGTCTTGGGCTCGATGGCAACGCGGATAACGGGCTCGGGGAACTCCATGGACTCCAGGATGATGGGAGCCTTCTCGTCGCACAGGGTATCACCGGTGGTGGTCTTCTTCAGGCCAACGGCAGCGGCGATATCACCGGCATAGACCTCCTCGATGTCCTCGCGGTGGTTGGCGTGCATCTGCAGGATACGGCCAACGCGCTCCTTGACGTTCTTGGTGCTGTTGAGCACGGAAGAACCGGTGGTGAGGGTACCGGAGTAGACACGGAAGAAGCTCAGACGGCCCACATAGGGGTCGGTCATGATCTTGAAAGCAAGAGCGGAGAAGGGGGCAGAGTCGTCGGTGGGACGGGAATCCTCTTCCTCGGTCTTGGGGTCCACGCCCTTGATGTCCTCGATGTCGAGGGGGGAGGGCATGAAATCAACGATGTTGTCCAGCAGCTTCTGGACACCCTTGTTTCTGTAAGAGGTGCCGCAGCAAACGGGGACCATCTCGTTGGCAATGGTAGCAGCGCGGATGGCGGCGCGGATACGAGAGGTCTCGATCTCCTTGCCCTCCAGGTAGTCTTCCATGATGGTATCATCAAACATGGAAACTGCATCCAGCAGCTGCTCACGGTACTCGGCAGCAAGGTCGGCCATCTCCTCGGGGATGGGCTCAACACGCATGTCCTTGCCCTCGACATCATAGTAGACGTCGGCTTCCATCTCGATCAGGTCGACGATACCGCGGAAGGTATCCTCGGCGCCGATGGGCAGAGCGATGGGCACAGCATTGCACTTGAGGCGCTCGTGGATCATGCGCAGGACGTTATAGAAGTCAGCACCCATGATGTCCATCTTGTTGACGTAGATCATGCGGGGGACCTTATAGTTATCGGCCTGGCGCCACACAGTCTCAGACTGGGGCTCAACGCCGCCCTTGGCGCACAGAACGGTGACAGAGCCGTCCAGAACGCGCAGGGAGCGCTCCACCTCAACGGTGAAGTCCACGTGACCCGGAGTATCAATGATGTTGATACGGGTAGAGGGGAACTGCTGATGAGAACCAGACCAGAAACAGGTGGTAGCAGCGGAGGTGATGGTGATACCACGCTCCTGCTCCTGAGCCATCCAGTCCATGGTGGCGGTACCATCATGGGTCTCACCGATCTTATAGTTCACGCCGGTGTAGAACAAGATACGCTCGGTAGTGGTAGTCTTGCCAGCATCGATGTGAGCCATAATGCCGATGTTTCTGGTATTTTCAAGGGATGTTTTTCTCGGCATACTCTTACTCCTAACTTACCAGCGGAAGTGGGCGAATGCCTTGTTGGCCTCGGCAGCCTTGTGCACTTCGTCGCGCTTCTTCACAGCAGCACCAGTGTTGTTGGCAGCGTCCAGGATCTCGCCGGCCAGGCGCTCAGCCATGGTACGCTCGCTGCGCTTACGGGCGTAAGCGGTCAGCCAGCGCAGACCCAGGGTCTGACGGCGGGCGGGACGAACCTCCATGGGGACCTGATAGTTGGCGCCGCCCACACGGCGGGCCTTGACTTCCAGGCTGGGCATGATGTTTTCCATAGCCTGGGTGAAAACTTCAACGGGGTCCTTCTCGGTCTTCTCCTTGATCTGGTCGAAAGCCGCATAGACCACCTTCTGTGCCACGCCCTTCTTACCGTCCAGCATGACGCTGTTGACCAGCTTGGTCACCAGGATGGAGCCGTATACGGGATCGGGCAGGACTTCTCTCTTGGGAACATTACCTCTTCTGGGCACGATGCTTCCCTCCTTCATAAAAATAATATGATCTCATAGGTACTCGAAAGGTTTCTTGCCTTCCGTGGATGCCTGCCGAAGGGGCGATGCCCATGCATCTATATGAAAACCTATTCGGCAAAGCGTTTAGGGGAATGTCTTAAAAGTGTTTGCTAAGCGGCCAAATTACTTGGACTTGGGACGCTTGGCGCCGTACTTGGAACGGCTCTGCTTACGGCCGTTGACGCCCTGGGTATCCAGAGTGCCGCGGATGATGTGGTAACGGACACCGGGAAGGTCCTTTACACGGCCGCCGCGGATCATGACGACGGAGTGCTCCTGCAGGGAGTGGCCGACGCCGGGGATATAAGCGGTGACCTCGTAGCCGTTGGTCAGACGCACACGGGCGATCTTACGCAGAGCGGAGTTGGGCTTCTTGGGGGTAGCGGTACGGACAGCAGTGCAAACGCCGCGCTTCTGGGGAGAAGGCAGATCGGTGGTCTTGGTCTTCAGAGTGTTGAGACCGAACTGCAGAGCGGGAGAGGTGGACTTGTAGGCGACCTGCTCTCTGCCCTTGCGGACCAGCTGGTTAAAAGTAGGCATTGATGTTCTCCTTTCTTCGATGATTTTCTGTTTCGTCTCGTGGACGAGTTTTATGTTTTACGGAACAATGTGAAATTATTCCGAAAAAACCAAAATTATTTGGCAAGAACAGCCACCACGGAGGCTCCCACGGTGATCCGGCAGGCATGCCCCAGCTGAGCCAGGGTGTGCTCCATGTTCACGGGGATGCCGGCAGCTCCGCAGCTCTGGGCCACGGGCTCGGTGATGGCGGGGTCGGCGTCACAGGCGAGGTAGACCTCCCTGGCCCGTCCCTCCCGGATGGCTTTGCGGGACTGCTTCACACCGATGACTTTATCCTGGGAAGCAAGCTCCGAGATCACGGGAAATTCCTCCTGCCATAGTGGTTCTGACTGCGCAGGACAAAATTCGCAGAATCTGCTCGCGCAATTTGGTATTATAACAGGGAGAAGTGAAATCGTCAAGTATTTCCGAAAAATAGATTTTAAAATTTTGTTAAATCCAGGAAGAAAATTTGGAGATCCTGACGGAAAAGTTCCCGCCTTCTCCCTTTTACGCGAGACCGCCCCCATGGTCTGGCACCATGAGGGCGGCATCAAGAAGGAAACAAGAAGAAACGAAGAGAAATGGGGCGGCACACTGAGAAGGGAGGGAGACTCATGCCGCCGCCTCCACGCTGGTTACATTCTACCATATATAAATGAAAACCGGGCGTTAAGAGGGGCTTCCCTTCCGTTCAGAAAGCGTTAAAAGGGCCGCCGGCAAAAGCCGGCAGCCCTTCTTTATGAAATGGTATGGGATCAGCCCTGTGCCTTGGAGTCCACGACTTCCTTCACCAGAGCCTCGAAAGCCTCGTAGCTCATGGCGCCCAGGTCCTCGCCGGAGCGGTGGCGGACAGAGACGGTCTTGTTCTCGATGTCGCGGTCGCCCAGCACCAGCATATAAGGGATCTTCTCCAGGGTAGCCTCGCGGATCTTCTTGCCGATCTTCTCGTTGCGCAGGTCCACCTCAGCGCGGAAGCCGGCCTTGTCCAGCTTGGCGGCGATCTCCTGGGCGTACTCGTCGGCACGCTCGGTGACGGTGAGGATCTTCACCTGCACGGGGGTCAGCCAGGTGGGGAAGGCACCGGCGAAGTGCTCGGTGATGACGCCGATGAAGCGCTCGATGGAGCCCAGAACCACGCGGTGGATCATAACGGGGCGGTGCTTCTGGCCATCCTCGCCGATATACTCCAGCTCAAAGCGCTCGGGCAGCTGCATATCCAGCTGGATGGTGCCGCACTGCCAGGTACGGCCCAGGGAGTCGGCCAGATGGAAGTCCAGCTTGGGGCCGTAGAAGGCGCCGTCGCCCTCGTTGATGATGTAGGACTTGCCCATCTCCTCCACAGCGGCCTTCAGGGTCTCGGTGGCGAAATCCCAGTCCTTCTCGTCGCCCATGTGGTCCTCGGGCATGGTGGACACCTCGATCTGATAGCTCAGGCCGAAGACGGAGTAGACCTCGTCAAAGAGCTTGACCACGTTCTTGATCTCGTCCTTCATCTGGTCCCAGGTCATGAAGATGTGGGCGTCATCCTGGGTGAAGCAACGC
>JAFOCY010000211.1 GCA_017380995.1 Oscillibacter sp.
GCTCCATTGCCCGGGTGGAGACGGTTACCGCCGCCCGGGGTGTGATCACCGACCGAAACGGCCGGACAATGGTCTCCAACAGCTCCGCCTATAACCTGACCTTCGATAAATCCCTTTTGAAGGCCGGTGAGGATGCAAACGAAGCCATTTTGCGCCTTCTGGAGCTTTGCGAGGAGTGGGATGTGGAGTGGACCGACACCCTGCCCATGAGCCGCAGCGCTCCCTACGGCTGCCAGTTCTCCTCGGCCACTACCACGCAAAAATCCAATTTTCTGGAGTACTTGCTCTCCCTGAAGGATGCCAAAACAGCCCTGGGGGACTATCTTCTGGACCATTCCGACATTCTGGGTGACGCCCTGCCGCAATTCGCCGCAGAAGCCACGGAAACGGAGAAAAAGGAGGCCCTGCTGGAGGCCCTTACCGTGGACCATTTCACCACCAGCCTCCTTCTTTCCGCAGGCCTTTCCTCCGAATTCATTCTGGACATGATGCGAAGATCCTGTAATATCGACGAGACTTGGTCTGACGCGGACGCCCGGAAGGTTGTGGGCATCCAGTATGAGCTGAAGCTCCGGGCTCTGGGCGCCAACAACAACCTCTATGTCCTGGCGGAACCCATCGACACGGAGTTCATCTCCGTCCTGGCGGACGGCAATTACGCCGGTGCAAAAGTTTCCTCTTCCTACATCCGCCAGTACGAGACTCCCTATGCCGCCCACATTTTGGGTACCGTCAGCCGTTATCAGGCTGACGACCGGGAAGCTTTGGCCGGCAAGGGCTACGATGGCGACGACTGGATCGGCCGCAGCGGTGTGGAGGCCGCCTTTGAAGACTATCTCCGGGGCACCGACGGCAAGCGCGTGGTGTCTTCCAACGCCGACGGCAAGACCACCGGCGTCTACTACTCCAAGGAACCCCAACCCGGCAGCACCGTGGAGCTGACCATTGACCTGGAGTTCCAGGAAAACGTGGAAAACGCCCTGGCTGCCACCGTTGAAAAGATGGACGCCGAGGACGGCCGAGACGACCGGGGCGCCGGCGCTGCCGTCATCAAAGTCGGCACTGGGGAGATCCTGGCCCTGGCCTCCTACCCCACATACGACCTTTCCACTTACCGCCAGAACATCGCCCTTTTGAATGCTGACCCCGCCCGCCCGGAATTCAACCGGGCCACCCAGGGCACCTATGCCCCCGGCTCCACCTTGAAGCCCCTCACCGCGGTGGCTGCGCTGGAAACCGGGGCCACCACCATCGGCGAAATGCTGCGGGACACCGGCCGCTGGGTCTATCCCGGCTCTCCCAGTGACGGCGCCTACTGCTGGTACCGCTCCGGTCACGGCAAGGTGGATGTAACGGAGGCCATCCGGGTTTCCTGCAACTACTATTTTGCCGAGATGGGCTACCGTCTGGGCATGGACACCTTTGTAGATTATCTCACCGCCTTCGGCCTGGGCCAATCCACAGGTATTGAGATCGGCGAGCGGATAGGTACTCTCCCCAGCAACAATGTGGGCGAAAACCAGGCCCCCTGGGCAGCCTTCGGCCAGGCAAACCAGCTCTACTCCCCCCTGCAGCTGGCAAACTACATCGCAACCCTGGTCTCCGGCGGCAAGCACTGCGACGCCCACCTCCTCAAAGCCGTCAAATCCTACGATAATTCTCAGGTGATCGCCCTGGGCAACACCGCGGCATCCAACACCGTTGCCATTTCCGACGCTACCCTCCGGGCCGTAAAAGAGGGTATGCACGAGCTGACCACCACCTCTCTTGCCGGATATTTCAGCAGCTGCGTCGTGGACGCCGGCGCCAAAACCGGTACTGCCCAGGTCTTTTCCAATCAGACCAACAACGGCGTATTTGTCTGCTTTGCCCCCTATGAAGATCCCGAGATTGCCCTTGCCATCGTGATTGAAAAGGGCGGCAGCGGCGGTGCATTGGCCTCTACCGCTGTGGAGATCCTCAACGCCTATTTCTCCGAAGCGGAGATCGGCGTAGCCGTGGTGGGAGAAAATCAACTGCGGCCTTAAACCACACCTTCCACAAAAGGAGCTTTGACCATGAGTGAACCCTTCGTTTTTGACTCCCGGTGTACCTACTGCAAGGAGCCTTACGGCGCTGTGACGTGCGGAACAGAGATTTCCTTCCGCTGCCGTCCTCTATCCTCCGCAGGCTTTGTCCGCTGCACCCTGGAAGCCCACCTGGAGTTTGCCCAAAAGCCCCTGGAGTTCCCGATGCCCTCTGCCGGCATCGAAGGAGAACGCACCTGCTTTTCTGTTACCATCACCGCTCCGGAAGAACCGGATCTGATGTGGTACGCCTTCCGGCTGTACAAGCCCGATGGCTCCACCGTCTGTCTGGACAGGAACGGCTACTGCCAGGTGTCTTCCGCTCCCTGGCAGCAGACGGTTTACCTCCCCAGCCGCTATCCCAAGTGGTTTGGCCGCGGCGTGACCTATCAGATCTTCCCGGACCGCTTTTTCGTCTCCGGAAAGCCTGTGGACCCCAAGGGCCTTCTCGGAAACCGCTGGCTCCACGAAAAGTGGGGTGAACAGCCCGCCTGGCAGCCGGACCCTGATGGCGAGATCAGAAACCGGGACTTTTTTGGAGGAAATCTGAAGGGTATTACAGAAAAACTGGACTATCTGAAAACTTTAGGCGTCACTACCATCTATATGTGCCCTATTTTTGAGTCCGCCTCCAACCACCGCTACAATACCGGCGATTACGGCAAAGTCGACCCCATGCTGGGCACCGAAGAGGATTTCCGCATTCTCTGCGCCGAGGCAAAGGAGCGGGGAATGTACATCGTCCTGGACGGCGTTTTCAACCACATCGGCTCCCAGAGCCTGTATTTCAATGTGGACGGCTACTATTCCACCCTGGGCGCAGGACAAAGCAAAGAAAGCCCCTATTACGACTGGTTCCGTTTTAAGTCCTGGCCCAACGAGTACGATTCCTGGTGGGGCTTTAAGACCCTCCCTGCCGTGGAAGAGACCAACAGAGATTATGTAAACTATATCATGGATGGAGAAGACTCTATCGTCCGCCGCTGGCTGCGCGCAGGAGCTTCCGGCTGGCGGTTGGATGTGGCGGATGAGCTGCCGGATGAGTTTATTGCCAAGATCCGTTCCGCTATGGAAGAAACCAAGGAAGACACCCTTCTCATCGGCGAGGTCTGGGATGACGGCACCACCAAAATTGCCTATGACCAGCGAAGAAAGTATCTGCTGGGCTCCGAAACCCACGGATTGATGAATTATCCCCTGCGAACGGCCCTTTTGAATTACCTGCGGGGCGGCGACGCCGATGAATTCCGGGAAGCTGTGGAGACTTTGCGGGAAAATTACCCCAAGGAAGCCTTTTATTCCTGCATGAACCTTCTGGGCACCCACGATACCCCCCGCCTTCTCACCATGCTGGGCTCTGACCAGCTACCCAAGGAGAGAAAGGACCAAGCTGCCTTCAAGCTTTCTCCTCAGCAGCGCTCCACCGCCCTGGCCCTGCTGCGCTGCGCCGAGACGATTCTCTACGCCTTCCCCGGCTCCCCCATGCTCTATTACGGTGACGAGGCGGGCATGGAAGGCTGCCAGGACCCCTTTAACCGGGGCTGCTATCCCTGGGGCAAGGAAGACCACCGGCTGCTCAGCTTTTTCCGTCGCCTTGGCGAGCTGCGCAATCAGGAAGCCTGTCTCCAGGACGGCGAACTCCACTGGCTGTTTACCTCCGGCCCCTTGCTGGCCTTTGCCAGAGAGAAGGGGGACCGCCGGATCGTAACAGCGGTCAACCGGGATGCCTGGCGCCATACTCTGACCATCCCTTGGAAAGAAAAAACCGCCCGGGACCTGATCTCCGGAAAGGAGTTCGAGGCTAAAGACGGTTTTGTGGAACTGATTCTGGAAGCCCGGGGCGCTATGATGCTGGCCTAAATCTTTCTCCAGCTGTGTCCGATGTTTCACGTGAAACATCGGACACTTTTTTATATTATTTTTCTGTTTCGCCCTTGAAACCTCTATATTACCTTGATATAATACAAACGTATGTAAATCTCCCTTTTTGAACAAGAAAGTAGGTACATTCGTGGCAAAAACCATTGCGATCGTCAATCAAAAGGGCGGTGTGGGGAAAAGCACCACCTGCGTAAACCTGGCCGCTGCCCTGGCGGAGACGGGAAAGCGGGTGCTGTTGTGCGATTTCGACCCTCAGGCCAACGCCACCTCCGGCATGGGTGTGGACAAGACCCTTTCCAAGGGCATTTACGAGGTCCTGGTCAATGACACCCCTACCCCCGATGCCATCGTCCACACAAAATACGGCGATGTTCTCCCCTCCAACAAAGCCCTGGCCGGCGCCGGCATTGAGCTGATCGGGTTTGAGCGCCGGGAGTTTCTGCTGAAGGACGCTCTGGATCAGGTCCGGGACCATTATGACTACATTTTTATCGACTGTCCTCCTTCCCTGGAGCTGCTGACCCTGAACGCCCTTTGCGCGGCAAACAGTTTGCTGGTGCCCGTTCAGGGGGAATACTATGCGCTGGAAGGTCTCTCTGATTTGATGAA
>JAFOCY010000031.1 GCA_017380995.1 Oscillibacter sp.
CAGTTGCGGATATCCCCCGGCGGGGGCATCCCCAGATCCTGGCGGAGCTGGCCGCTGCCGCCGCCGTCATCCGCCACCGTGACGATGGCGGAGAGATTCTCCGTGTAAACCTTCAATCCCCGCAGCATATTGGAAAGGCCGTGTCCGCCGCCGATGGCGCAGATCTTCGGCCCCCGCCGCCGCTGGGCGGTCAATCGTTCTTTCATGCTTCGCCTTTCTCAGCGGGTAATATCCCGGTGGGTCTCAAGGGTGGGATACCCGGACCGGCGGCAAAATTCCGCCAGACGGTGGGCCATGGCCACGGAGCGGTGGTGGCCGCCGGTGCATCCCACAGCGATCACAAGGTTCGTCTTCCCTTCCTCGGCATAAAGAGGAAGCGAATAGGCCAAAAGGTCTTTGATATGGTCCAGAAGGCCCGTGGAGGCCTGGAAGGAAAATACGTAGTCTGCCACCGGCGCGTCCAGGCCCGTCTGGCGGCGCAGCGCCTCCTGGTAATAGGGATTGGGCAAACACCGGACGTCAAACACCAGGTCCGCCTCCAGGGGCAGGCCGTGCTTAAAGCCAAAGGAGGTGACGGTGACGGACATTCCGCCGCTGTCCTCGGCAAAGCGGTGGAGCATCTCCTGCTGGAGCTGGGCGGTGGAAAGATCGGTGGTGTCGATGACCACATCCGCCCGGGCCCGGACGGGAGAGAGCAGCTCCTGTTCCTTATAGACAGCCTCTTCCAGCGTATCCGCCTTCCCTGCCAGGGGATGGCGGCGCCGGGTCTCCTTATAGCGCTTGATGATGGTCTTTGGCGCGGCGTCCAGGAACAACAGCCTGCACTCGCAAAGGGTCTTCAGCTGGTCCAGCACACCGAAAAGCTCCGTATAACTGGTGGCGTTTCGCACATCGTACACCAATGCCACCCGCTCATAGTGGGTCCCCCGGGCAAATTCCGCGAATTTGAGAATCATCGCCGCAGGCATATTATCCACGATGTAATAGCCGGCGTCCTCCAGGTAGGACGCGGCCTTGCTCTTTCCCGCGCCGGAAAGGCCGGAGATGATGAGGGTCTTCATAGTCTTCTCCTCTCAGGCCGGGTCAGCGGATCACACGGACCTCCGGCTCCAGCCGGACGCCCTTTTGTTCGTACACAATGCGCTGGACCTCCGCCATGAGATGCAGGATATCTCCGGAGGTGGCGCCGCCGATATTGATGACAAAGCCGGCGTGCTTCTCGCTCACCTGGGCGCCGCCCACGGTAAAGCCTTTCAAGCCGCACTGGTCGATGAGGGTACCGGCAAAGTAGCCCACAGGCCGCTTGAAGGTAGAGCCCGCGCTGGGCCACTCCAGGGGCTGGGAGGTCTTGCGTTTTTGCATCAGCTCCCGCATCGTGGAGCGGATGGTCTCGCTGTCCCCGGGGGTCAGGCGCACAGTGGCGCTTAAAATAACGGCCTCGGGATGGTCCATGAAGAAGCTGTGGCGGTAGCCCATGTCCAATTCTTCCACCGTCATGGTGCGAAGCCCCTCTGCGGGGAACCAGGCGGTCACGCGCTCGATCACCTGGCACATCTCGCCGCCGTAGGCGCCGGCGTTCATATATACCGCGCCGCCAAGGGTGCCGGGGATGCCGTGGGCAAATTCCAGGCCGGTGAGGCCCAGATTACAGGCAAAGTCCGCAAGACGGGCAAGGGTAATGCCAACCTGGGCGGTGATAGTGTTCTCCTCCCCCGCCTCTATGGCCTTCATATTGGAAAGGCTCACCACCAAACGATCCAGCCCCTCATCAGGCGCCAGGAGGTTGGTGCCGTTGCCCAGAATGAAGGGCCGGGCTCCGAAGCCCTCTGCTGCCTCCATCAGAGCCGTCACTTCCTCCACCGTCTCCGGGAAGGCCATACGCTTTGCGCCGCCGCCGGTGCGGAAAGAGGTGTGGCGGCTCATAGGCTCGTCGATTTTTACGGTTAGGCCGGGCAGATTTTCCGCTGCCCAGCGGTCAAGTTTTTCTTCCCATGCCATAGGAAGCCTCCTTACTGATCAGACAACGCGGCCCAAAAGGGCGGCGCCGATGATACCGGCGTCATTGCCAAGCTGGGCGCGGAGGACCTGGGTCACCCGGCCGCCGTGGCTGGAAAAGCTCTCCTTTTCCACAAGTTCCTGCACAGGCTTGAGCAGCAGCTCCTCAGGCGCCGCGGCAACGCCACCGCCAAGAGCCACCATTTCAGGGCGCAGGATGTTGATGAGGCTATTGAGCCCGCAGGCAAGATACTCCACATACTGCCGGCACACCGCAAGGGCCGTCTCATCTCCGGCCTTGGCAGCTTCAAAGGAAGTGCGGCCGTCCACCGCGCCGTTTTTCTCCGCAACGGCATGGAGGCCGCTTTCGGGGTGCTCGGCCATCGCCTTCCTGGTAAAGCCAATGAGGGCGGTAGCGGAGGCATAGCGCTCCCAGCAGCCCTTGCGCCCGCAGTTGCACTGCTCGCCGCCGTGAACGATGACCAGGTGGCCCGCCTCGCTGGAGGCCGCGCCGCCCTGGAGATGACCGCCCAGGATGAGTCCGCAGCCAACACCGGTGCCCAGGGTCACCACAGCAAAGTCACGGGTGCCCTTGCCAACGCCGGAGAAATACTCGCCAACGGCGGCACAGTCGGCGTCGTTGCCCAGGTACAGCGGACGGTCAAAATGCTTGCGGAAGAGCTCCTCCAGAGGGACATTTTCCATGGGGATATTGGTGAGGTAACGGACATTGCCGCCGTCCACGCTGCCGGGCATACCCATGCCCACCCAGGCGATCTCCTCCAGGGCAACGCCGCCCTTGGCGGAAACGGCCTTGGCCAGCCCCGCCACCACTTCGGCAAACTGTTCAGGGTCCTTGTACTCCAGGGGAATGCGCTCCACTTCCACAATATTGCCCGCTTCATCCACAAGGCCGGCCTTCAGGTTGGTGCCGCCTACGTCGATACCGATGTAATACATAGTCTTGTTCCTCGATTCGTAATTTATTAGTATGCTTTGCCCTCTGCGCGCTGGCCCGCCGGGTGGACCAGCTCCTCAGCGGCGTTGAAACCAAATTTGCGGTGGCGGTTGTTCATGGCTGCCACCTCCACGATGCTGGCAAGGTTTCGTCCGGGACGGACGGGAATGGTGACGATGGGCACCTGAACACCCAGGATCTCGGTGAAATGATCCTCGATGCCCAGACGGTCATAGAACTTCTTGGGGTCCCACTGCTCAAAATGGACCACCAGGTCCAGCTGGGACTCGGTCTTGATGGACCGCATACCAAAGAGCTGGCGCACGTCGATGACGCCGATAC
>JAFOCY010000212.1 GCA_017380995.1 Oscillibacter sp.
GTGGCCATCGTCCGGGCTCTTGCCATGGAGCCGGAAGTGATGCTCTTTGACGAGCCCACCTCCGCCCTGGACCCCGAGATGGTGGGCGAGGTTCTGGACGTTATGAAGGAGCTGGCCCGGGAGGGCATGACCATGGTAGTGGTGACCCACGAGATGGGCTTTGCCAGGGAAGTGGGCAACCGCGTCCTCTTCATGGCGGACGGAAAGCTGCTGGAGGAGGGAACTCCCGCCGACATCTTTGACCGGCCCCAGCACCCCAGACTCCAGGAATTTTTGAGCAAGGTCCTTTAATCAGAACCTAAGAGTGGGGGAGCGGCGCTCCCCCACCTTTTTCCAGGCAGCCATTGGCGGCCTGTATCCAAACGAAAGGAGCCAGTCCTTTATGAACCATGAAAAAATGACTGCCATCCGGGCCGTGGAGGGAAAGGCCCACCTGGTCCGGGAGGCCGCGGAAAAGATCTGGGGCTTTGCGGAGCTGTCCCTCCAGGAGGAGCAGTCTGCCGAGGTCTTGTGCAGGATCTGCGAGGAGGAGGGCTTTGCGGTGACGCGGGGCGTTTGCAATATCCCCACCGCCTTCACCGCCGTCTACGGCACCGGAAAGCCGGTCATCGGTCTTTTGGCGGAGTATGACGCCCTCAGCGGCCTTTCCCAGAAGGCCGGGAGCCTGGTGCAGGAAGAGCTGGTCAGCGGCGGCTGCGGTCATGGCTGCGGCCATAACCTGCTGGGCGCCGGTGCATTTGCAGCGGCTCTGGGCGTGAAGGCCTGGCTGGAAGAGACCGGGAAGAGCGGCACGGTGATCCTCTTCGGCTGCCCCGGCGAGGAAGGCGGCGCCGCCAAGGCCTTTATGGCCCGGGAGGAGCTGTGGCGATCTTTGGACGCCGCCCTCACCTGGCACCCGGACGACTGCAACGAGGTGGTCACCGGCTCCACCAACTCCTGTATCCAGGTCCAGTATAAGTTCCACGGCATCGCCTCCCACGCCGCCGGTGCCCCGGAAAAGGGCCGCAGCGCCCTGGACGCCGTGGAGCTGATGAACATCGGCGTGCAGTTCCTGCGGGAGCATATGAGCGACCGGGCGAGAGTCCACTACGCCATTACCGACGGCGGCGGCCGCAGCCCCAATGTGGTCCAGCCCACGGCGACGGTTTTGTACATGGTGCGCTCGGATAAGGTGGCGGAAGCAGTGGCCCTCCAGGCGCGGGTGGATAAGATCGCCCAGGGCGCGGCGCTGATGACCGAGACCACCTATGACCGTCTCTTCATCGACGGTCTGGCGGAGACCATCCCCAACCACACGTTGGAGCAGCTTTTGCAGAAGAATTTCGAGGAAGTGGGCGTTTTGAGCCATACGGAGGAGGAACTGGCCTTTGCCGATGCTCTGGCGAAGACCTATCCCGGCTCTGATGCGGTCCCCGGCACCGGCAGCGCCTATGAGGATGACTACGCCGGGAAGGCGGCGGAGCTGCAAAAGGAGTGCGGTCACGCCATGAACGATTTCCTCCTGCCCCTCTTTACCGGCAATTCCTTCAACCCCGGTTCCACCGATGTGGGCGACGTCAGCTGGCAGACCCCTGTGGGGCAGGTCCATGTGGCGGCCTGGCCCAACGGCTGCCCCGGCCACAGCTGGCAGAACGTATCCTGCGCGGGAACGGGACTGGGCTACAAGTCCGCCGTCCACGCGGGCAAAGTCCTCTCCTGCGCCGTCATTGACCTGATGACGGACGGTGAGACCCTGGCCAAGGCACGGGCGGAGTTTGAAAAGGCCACCAAGGCTGGCTATACCTGCCCCATCCCCGCCGACGCGGTGCCGGTGGTGCCGGACTAATGAAATGAAAAGACGCCCGAAAGGGCGTCTTTTTTGCTGTGTGCGGCTTATTTCTCCAGCGATTGCATGGCCTTGCGGAACTGGAAGAAAAAGAGGGTGGCAGTGCTCATAACTGCCAGGAAGTCCGCGATAGGCTCCGCCAGGAAGACGGCGAAGGCCTTGTCCGCGAAGAAGTTCGGCAGGATGTAAATGAGGGGGATCAGCAAGATGATCTTGCGCAGCACCGCCAGGAACAGTGATGCCTTGGCGTTGCCCAGGGCGATGAAGGTCTGCTGGCAGGCGATCTGGATGCCGAAAATGCCGGTGGCCCCCATGTAGATCCGCAGGGCCCAGGCACCGTAGTCCACCAGGGCGGCGTCGGAGTTGAAGAGGTGGACGAAAAGGGCGGGGAAGAGCTGCACCAGCGCCCAGAAGGCCAGGGAGTAAACAAGGCAGGCGGTGAGAAGGCACCGGAAGGCATCCCGGACCCGCTGGGCGTTCCGGGCGCCGAAATTATAACTCACAATGGGCTGGGCGCCCTGGCTGAGGCCCTGGAGGGGCATCATGGCAAACTGCATCACGCTGGTGAGGACCGTCATAGCGCCCACCGCCAGGTCTCCGCCGTACTTTAAGAGGGAGGAGTTGAAACACACGGCGATGAGGCTCTCCGTGGACTGCATGATGAAGGGGGACAGCCCTAAGGCCATGCAGGGGAGGAACACCGCCGGAACGGGCCGCAGGTTCTCCCGGCGCAGCCGCCACTTGGCCTTCTCCCCGGTGAGGAAGCGCAGTACCCAAAGGGCGCTGACGGCCTGGGAGAGGATGGTGGCAAGGGCCGCGCCCTTGACGCCCAGACCAAGGCCGAAGATGAACAGGGGGTCCAGGAGGATATTCAGCCCTGCGCCGATGAGGGTGGTAATCATGGAGACGGTGGTGAAGCCCTGGGCGGTGATGTAGGCATTCATGCCCAGGGTCACCTGGACGAAGACCGTGCCCAGGGAGTAGATGCGAAGATAGTCCAGGGCGTAGCCGATGGTGTTGGCGCTGGCGCCGAAGGTCA
>JAFOCY010000213.1 GCA_017380995.1 Oscillibacter sp.
AGATGTAGAGGTCTCCATTAGGTCGCGATAAGCATAAACGATGAGCATATCGGTAGCATTGGTAGTTCTTCTGCGTTTATTAACGAATTTAAAGGAATCGCTGATATCATAGCAGCATTCTGGATTAGTACATTTCCAGCGTCGCTGTTTTAGAATTAAGATGAGTTCATAATTATCCTGCAGAATGGGATGTTTAATCGTTCGATTTTTTACACCTTTAGAATGCATGCGAAAACCGCATGATGGACAATAGTGAGCATAGAGTTTTGCTTGAATGGCATTCAAGAGGTCATCGGTTCGATCCCGATTATCTCCACCAAAAATCCTGAAACCTTTGGTTTCAGGATTTTTTCTTTTTTTAGCAATATAATCTGCCCTCGGCTGTTATTTGCTGAATAACAGCCGGGGGCAGTTTTATCGTTTTATTTACTTGGTGGTCAAAACAATCGGTTCTCCCTGGCAGCGCAGCACACCACCGGTGACACACACCGTCTCGCCGCTGATGGCGTTGACATAGCTGCCGTCAGGAAACTCCACCTTCACATCGGAAGACTGGCCCTTCAGGCTGAAAACGCCAAGCTTTCTGGCCCGGCCATCCTCCCGCTCCAAAACAGCAATATCATGCAGATCATCGGCGCTTCCCTTGAAGTAGTCCTCATGAGAAAGGACGTTCTTCTTCACGCCGTACAGCTTTTGCAGCAGGGGCGTGATGTCTTTTGCCGTGTCACGGGAGAAAACATCCTTTTCAAACAGACTGGGCGTCTCCTCGCAGCGATACTCCTGCCCGCCGTAAAGAAGCGTGGTGCCCTTGAGGAAATAGAGAAAGGCTGTAAAATTCCGCAGAGCCTTTTCATCCTTTACAAAGGAGCAGATCCGGGGCTGGTCATGGTTTTCCAGGCACCGCATTTTGATGTGGTCTTCCGGGTACAGGCACTCCTGGAAGTTCAGCAGGTCGATGTAGTTGCTCAGGTGTCCCTCTCCCTTGAGATAGCGGTCAAACACCTCCCGGATGTCGTAATCATACTCCATATCAAAGGCCCGGAACATCTCATAGTCGCTGGCGGAGTACATCCCGTTTTTACGGCTGAACTGGCCAAAACCACTGTGGACCGTCTCGGCCAGCCAGATGGCGCCGGGCCGAACTTTCTCCACGGCCTCTCTTGCTTTGCACCAGAACTCCACCGGAACAAACGAGGCAACATCACAGCGGAAGCCGTCTACGATCTTCGCCCACATGACAAGAGATTCGATCTGATACTCCCAAAGCGTTGGAACCGTATAGTCCAGGTCCACCACATCCGTCCAGTCTCCCACGTGGTTTCCCATGGAGCCATCCGCCTTGCGGTAGAAGAATTCCGGGTGTTCCCGGGTCAATGTGGAGTCGGGAGAAGTGTGGTTGTAGACCACATCAATGATGCACTTCATCCCCTTTTCATGAATGGCATCCACCAAAGCCCGGAAGTCCTCCATGGTACCATACTCGGGATTGACCGTGCGGTAATCCTGGTTGGCATAGGGGCAGCCCAGGCTCCCCTTCTTTCCCGCAACGCCAATGGGGTGGATGGGCAGGAACCAGATGATATCCGTTCCTAAGGCTTTGATACGGTCCAGGTCGGGAATGATAGAACGGAAGGTCCCCTCCGGCGTATGGTTGCGCACATAGATAGAATAGATGACATCCCCCCGCAGGGCGGTGTTGGTCTTCTTTGTCATGATGCTTTCTCCCTTTATCTGATCTTACGGGCCTCTACATAGTAGCGCTTGTCATAAGCATGGCCCATGGAGAAGGTCTTACGGGGCAGAGCGCCATCATGGAGCACGGTCTTGAAAAGCTCCTCTTTCGCCATGGCAGGCAGAAGGAAACCCATATTCCCAGGCTGAGAACCCAGTTCCATGGTCACCTCATCGCCATGGATATAGTCGATTTCCGCGGGATGGGTTTTGAGGTAATCATCCAGGAAGTTCTGGAGCGTTCCCACGGGGAGCTGGCTGGTGGGCGCGGGCACGGTCAGAACGCCGCTGCAGCCCCGGTAAACATAGGAAATGGTGTGCCCCTCCCCTTCCCCCTCATGGGCGCCGGGATAGTAGGCAAGGAAGGCTTCGATGAGCTTTTCCGGCTCCACGCCGAACAAAACACGGTGGATGGGCTCAAACTCCAGCGCATCGGAATGGTTGTTCATAACCTCCACCAGGGCATATCGTCCGGGAAGCGTGGCCCATTTCTCCTTGGGGGCTATTTTTTTGAGGTTTTCGTAACACTGCTTGGCGGTGGCAAGAGAGTGATTGCCGTCGCCTACGGCGTAAAGCAGCACATCATCTTTTACGCCGTATTTCTTCTCCATCTGCTCAGGGGTCCCCAAAGCGCACAGGGCCCTGGCGATCCGCTCCTGGTCCTCCCCATCCACCAGCCAGCCGGCAAGATGGCCGCCGCCCTGCTGCAGATCAAAATCATAGAGGGGTCTCATCCCGCTCTTTTTCTCTCCCAGAGGTTCGATCACTGTCTTTTCGGCGTCATC
>JAFOCY010000214.1 GCA_017380995.1 Oscillibacter sp.
ATACTGGGTGGCGATCTGACCGTTTGCCGCCAGCTTCTTCAGCAGCTCCTCGCTGCACAGGAAGCGGCCCTCGCCATGGGAAATGGGGACATTCACAATATCGCCCACATTCATTTTTGCCAGCCAGGGGGAGTTGTTGGAGGCGATGCGGGTGCGGACGATGCGGCTCTGGTGGCGGCCGATCACATTGTAGCTCAGGGTGGGGCAGGTTTCATCGGTGTCGATGATCTCGCCAAAAGGCACCAGACCCAGCTTGATGAGGGCCTGGAAACCGTTGCAGATGCCCAGCATCAGGCCGTCCCGGTTCTTCAGCAGCTCCATGGTAGCGTCCTTGACCTCGGGATTGCGGAAGAAGGCGGTGATGAACTTGCCGGAGCCGTCCGGCTCGTCGCCACCGGAGAAGCCACCGGGAATGAACACCAGCTGGGACTCACGGAGCTTGGAGGCGAACTGGTCCACGCTGCGCACAACATCCTCGGAGGAGAGGTTGCGGATGACCATGATCTCGGGGTCGATGCCGGCGTCCAGCAGGGCGCGCTGAGAATCATACTCGCAGTTGGTGCCGGGGAAGACGGGAATGATGGCCTTGGGCTTGGCAACCTTAATGGCAGGGGCAGCCACGATGCCGCCGGTATAGGACACGGGCTCCACGGGGATGGCCTTTTCGGGAGTCTTGGTGGGATAGACGCCCTCGAGAACGGCATCGTTGAGCTGGCACAGCTCCTCAACAGAAGCAGCGTCGGCGCCGATGGTGATATTACCGTCAGCGGTGGTCTCACCGATCTTCAGGGCGGTGCAGTCACAATCCAGCTCGGCGATGATGGCGCCGGGCATGGAGAGGTTCCAGTCGGCTTCCACATCAGCGGCCTTGAAGCCAATGCCGTTACCAAAGCTCATCTTCATCACGCCTTCGGCAAGACCGTTCTCAACGGCCCAGGCGGCCTTCACGTGGCCTGCGGCGGAGAGCTCATGGAGCTGCTCCCAGGCAGCCTTGCGCTCGTCGGCAGTCTTGCCGTCGAAGAGGTAGATGCCATGGCCTGCGGCCTTGAACTCAGGGGTCAGGACCTGGGTAGCCAGGATGGGAGAGATGGCAAAGGAGATCAGAGTGGGGGGCACATCCTTATCCAGGAAGGTGCCGGACATGGAGTCCTTTCCTCCGATGGCAGCAGCGCCCAGCTCCAGCTGTGCGTCCAGGGCGCCCAGCAGAGCAGAGAAGGGCTTGCCCCAGCGCTCGGGTTCCGTGCGGAGCTTCTCAAAGAACTCCTGGAAGGTGAGGTAGGCCTTCTTGTAATCCGCGCCGGCGGCAACCAGCTTGGCCATGGAGGTGTAAACGGCGTTGTAAGCGCCGGTGTAGGGATCGATCATCATCTGGTCGGGATCGCAGCCCCAGGCCATCACGCTGGCCTGCTCGGTGGTGTGGCCGGGGAGGACGGGGAACAGGGCGGCCATTGCCTGGGCGGGAGTGCGCTGCCGTGTGCCGCCAAAGGGCATCAGGACGCTGCCCTGGCCGATAGAGCCGTCAAACCGCTCGGTAAGGCCGCGGCGGCTGGCGGACTTGAGGCTGCCTGCCATTTCTCGCAGAGTCTGGGCCTTGGAGGCGGTGAAGGCGCTGCGGTCCTTCTTGGCAACGGAGAGCTTGGTGTGCTTGGCTGCGCCGTTGGTGTTCAGGAAGTCACGGGAGAGGTCGGCAATGGTGTTGCCCTTCCAGTTCATGACCATGCGGGCCTCCTCGGTGACCACAGCCACCTGATAGGCCTCCAGGTTTTCCTTTTCAGCGGCGGCGATGAAAGCGGCGGCGTCCTTGGCGGCGACCACCACAGCCATACGCTCCTGGCTCTCGGAGATGGCAAGCTCAGTGCCGTCCAGGCCCTCGTACTTCTTGCGCACGGCGTCCAGGTCGATGGCAAGGCCATCCGCCAGCTCGCCGATGGCGACGCTGACGCCGCCGGCACCAAAGTCGTTGCAGCGCTTGATGAGACGGGTCACATTGCCGTCACGGAACAAACGCTGGATCTTGCGCTCCTCGGGGGCATTGCCCTTCTGGACTTCGCTGGCCATGGTGACCAGGGACTTGAGGTTGTGGCTCTTGGAGGAGCCGGTGGCGCCGCCGATGCCGTCACGGCCGGTGCGGCCGCCCAGGAGGATGACCACATCGCCTGCGGCGGGACGCTCGCGGACCACGTTCTCTGCGGGAGCAGCGCCCACCACAGCGCCGCACTCCAGGCGCTTGGCAATGTAGCCTTCGTGATACACTTCGGCCACATGACCGGTAGCAAGACCGATCTGGTTGCCGTAAGAGGAATAACCGGCAGCAGCGGTCTGGGCCAGCTTGCGCTGGGGCAGCTTACCGGAGAGGGTCTCGCTCAGGGACTTGCGGGGATCGCCGCCGCCGGTAAAGCGCATGGCCTGATGGACATAGACGCGGCCGGACAGGGGATCGCGGATGCAGCCGCCGATACAGGTGGCTGCGCCGCCAAAGGGCTCGATCTCGGTGGGGTGGTTGTGGGTCTCGTTTTTGAACATGAGCAGCCAATCCTGCTCCTTGCCGTCCACAACGGCGGGAACGTGGATAGAACAGGCGTTGATCTCCTCAGACTCGTCGATCTCGGGAGCAAGACCCCGCTTCTTGATGGTCTTGGCACCGATGGTGGCAACGTCCATCAGAGTCTGGGGACGCTTGGCGGCCTTCTCTTCGCCGTAGACCTCCACGC
>JAFOCY010000215.1 GCA_017380995.1 Oscillibacter sp.
AACTTCAAACTCCCGGATGCGCTCCTCGATGCCAAGACAGCGAAAATATTCCCGAACCTTCTGAATGGACATGGTTTCTTCCTCCCGTTTTTTCTCTCTTAGCGGATGTCGATCCGCTCCACCTGGATGCACTTCCCGTTCTCCACGGTGAAGATGCAGCCCTCCATCTTGCAGGGACCCTGGGGGCACTTGTACCGTCCCGGGAGACCTCCCAGGAACGTCTCAATGGACTGCCGGGGCTCGATGCCAAGCACCGACTCCGCCGGTCCCGTCATGCCCAGGTCCGTCTGGTAGCCCATGCCGCCGGGGAATACCCGCTCATCGGCGGTGGGCACATGGGTGTGGGTGCCCCACAGGGCCGTCACACGGCCGTCCAGATAGTAGGCCATGGCCAGCTTTTCGCTGGTGGCCTCGGCGTGGAAGTCCACCACCGTGATCTCTGCCTGTCCCCGCTGGAGGAGCTTATCCACGGTGGTAAAGGGATTCTCCGTTCCCCAGGCCAGGTCGCACCGGCCGATGAGGTTCACCACCCGCACCCGCAAGCCGTTCATATCAAAAATTTCGCAGCCGTGTCCCGGCATCCGCCCGGTAAAGTTGGCGGGCCGCAGCAGCCACTTTGCCTCCTCCAGGGTGTCCCGGATCTGCATTTTTCCAAAGGCGTGGTTGCCCAAAGTGACGGCGTCGGCCCCCGCGTCGTAGATGCGCCAGGCCTGGTCCGGCGTCAAGCCCACATTGGAGGCGTTCTCGCCGTTGACCACCGTGAAGTGGATCCCCTTGAGCTTTTGGACCGCGCGCAGGTTCTTTTCCAGGTGGCGCAAGCCTTCCTCTCCCACCACATCGCCGATGGCCAAAATACGGTACTGCATCCCTTTTTCCCTCCGAAAACAATTTCTCACGTTATAGTATACCAGAAACCGCCCCTATTTCAATGAACATTCCGAAAATTCCCATTGCGCTTTTTGTCATAACCTATTATAATACTTATAGTAGGAATTAGAAATTTTTATGATATAGGAGGGGTCCCATGGCCGTCAAGCTGGAACTCTACCGTGTTTTTAAAGAGGTGGCAGATACCGGCAACATCTCCGCCGCCGCCAAGAACCTGTACATCTCCCAGTCCGCCGTCTCCCAGTCCATCAAGCAGCTGGAAACCGCCCTGCAGGCCCGGCTCTTTGCCCGCAGTCCCCGGGGCGTGGCCCTGACCAGCGAGGGGCAGATGCTCTACCAGTATGTCCGCAGCGCCCTGGGCCTTCTGGCCACCGGCGAGGATAAGCTCACCCAGGCCCAGCAGCTGCTGCTGGGGTCTTTGGTCATCGGCGCCAGCGACACCGTGACCAGCTGGTACTTAGCCCCCTTCCTGGAGCGGTTCCACCGGGAGCATCCGGGCATCCACCTGCGCATCGTCAGCGGACGGGGCGCGAAGGTACTGAGTATGCTCAAATCCGGCGCGGTGGACATCGCCTTCGCCTCCGCCACGGCGGACAGCTCCCTGGAGAGCTGGAAGTGCTTTGCCACCCACTCCATCTTCGTGGCGGGCAGCCGCTACCCCTGCGACTTTGACCAGGTCTACTCCCGGGAGGCCATCGCCGCCTTCCCCCTCATTATGCTGGAGCGCAAGGCCTCCAGCCGCGTGTTTTTGGAGCAGGAGTTTTTGCGCCACGGCGTGACGCTGAACCCGGAGATCGAGCTCTCCTCCCGCAACCTCCTGGTGTCCCTGGCCTCCATTGGCCTTGGCGTAGCGGCGGTGACGGAGGAGTTCGTCCGGGACGCGCTGGACAGCGGCGCCGTCCGTAAGCTCCACACCGACTTTGAGATCCCTGCCCGCAGCGTGGATATGTGCACCCTCAAGGGCGTCACCCCCACCGCCGCGGCCTCCGCCTTCATGGACATGATCCACAAGAGCAAATAAGAAAAAGGACGCCGCGTCAAAACCTCCCTCTGATGAGGGAGGTGGCAAAAATCTTTGATTTTTGACGGAGGGAGAGAAAATGAAAGACTACAACAAAGAGAATATCCCTCTGGCAAAAGCACTACGGAAAAATATGACACCTTGGGAACGAAAACTGTGGTATGAGTTCTTACGAAATTATCCAATTCGCTTTCAAAGGCAAAAAGCAATTGGCAACTATATTGCTGACTTTTATTGTGCCAAGGCGAGACTGGTCATCGAACTTGACGGCGGCGGACACTATACCGCAGAACAGGCAGAAAAGGACGCCGCCCGTACAGAAGCCTTGGAAGCCATGCATCTAACCGTATTGCGTATTTGCAATCTGGATATTGACCGCAATTTCAGTGGTGTCTGCAAATATATTGATCTGACCGTGAGCCGTCTCTCCCTCAGTCAGCTTCGCTGACAGCTCCCTCATCAGAGGGAGCCTTGGGTGCTGCCACACCGGTTCAAAAATATAAACCGACCTATGAACGAAGTCATAGGTCGGTTTCACTGTTTTTAGACGCCTGGACAGAGCCCCTTTTATCCGTTTTCCTTCACATACTGCTCCACATACTTCATGAAGCTGCGGGTCACGGGGCTGATGGTCTTCATCTGGGGGATGCCCATGCCTAAGGTCCGGCTCACCGGCGGATCCAGCTCCAGAACCGCCGTACCGGCGGCATAATTTTTCACCAGCAGCTCCGGCAGGATGGAAACGCCCAGGCCCATGCCCACCATGTTGATGATGGCATAGTCGCTGCAGGCGGAAAAGGCGGTGACGGGCTGGACGGGGAAGGTGGAGAGGATCTCATACACCTCGCCGTCAAACTGCTTCATGGGAGCGATGAACTTCTCCTGGCCCAGAGCCTCGTGGCTGACGCGCTGCCGCTTTGCCAGGGGGTGGTCCTGGGCGGTGAGCACCAGCATGGGGTCGGATTTGAGGGGGATCCACTCATAGCCCCTGCCCTCGCTGCCGGCGTAGAGGCACAGGTCCACCTGCCGCTCCTCCATGAGCTGCTCGATCTGGCGGGAGCCTGCCTCCATGATCTCCACCTCCACGCTGGGGAAATCCTTCTGGAAGGCGGCGAGGATCCCGGGCAGCCAGTAGGCGGCGATGCTGGCGTAGCAGGCGATGCGGATGCGTCCGGTCTCCACGCCCTTGATGCGGGCAACGTGCTGGTCCAAAGACTCGCTGGCCGCGAGCAGATCCCGGATCACGGGCAGCAGAAGCTGTCCCTCGTTGTTGGGCTTGATGCCGGCGCTGGTGCGCACCATCAGGGGGAAGCCCAATTCCTCCTCCAAAGACTGCATCATATGGCTGATACCGGACTGGGTGTAGCCCAGCTCCTCGGCAGCCTTGGAAAGGCTTCCCAGCTCCACGGAGCGGACAAAGGCCTCGATCTTGCGGATATTCATACATCCTCCATGGCGGGCGCCATCGCATTTCGGCATACCCGCAAACATATTCTTTCGTATCTTTCATCCTATCGGGTCATGGCAAAAAAAGCAAGCTTTTTCCGTCTTAGCGCCAAAAAGTGCAGGGAAATGGCAACTTTTGCAGGAAATTTGTCAAAGGCGCAGGATGAATGCAGGGTGCCCTTCTTACTCCGCTTTCTTCCGGGATTTCCAAAAACCTCTCCCGAATTTTTCCGTTTAAACGTTTTCCGCCCCGAAAAAACCTTTATATTGACAACTTTCTTTCCTCCTGCTATCATCACTTTTGGGGGCCTTCCCCCCAAAAGCGGTACACAAACTCTTCTTACGGAAGGAGACTTTACATATGGAAAAGGCAGTCAAGCGCATCGGTATCCTCACCAGCGGCGGTGACGCTCCGGGCATGAACGCGGCGGTCCGCGCCGTTGTCCGCACAGCCATCAGCCAGGGCGTGGAGTGCGTGGGCATCCGCCGGGGCTACCACGGCCTCATCAACGGCGACTTTGTGAAGCTGGAGGCCTCCAGCGTCAGCCACATCATCCACAAGGGCGGCACCATGCTCTACACCGCCCGCAGCCAGGAGTTTACCACCCCCGAGGGCCGGGAAAAGGCTCTGGCCACCTGCCGCCTTCTGGGTCTGGACGGCATCGTCACCATCGGCGGCGACGGTACCTTCCGCGGCGCCCTGGCCCTTTCCCGCCAGGCCGCGGAGCACGGCCACCAGCTCCAGGTGGTAGGCATCCCCGCCACCATTGATAACGACATCGGCTGCTCCCACTACACCCTGGGCTTTGACACCGCCTGCAACACCGCCATTGAGTGCATCGATAAGCTGCGGGACACCATGCAGTCCCACGAGCGCTGCTCTGTGGTGGAGGTCATGGGCCGCCACGCAGGCTACCTGGCCCTTTGCGTGGGCCTGGCCGTAGGCGCTACCGCGGTGCTGATCCCCGAGCGGGAGTTCGACTTTGAAAACGACGTGGTGGAGCCCATCCGCAAGGCACGCCTGTCCGGTGTGACCCACTTCATGGTGGTGGTAGCCGAGGGCGTTGGCAGCGCGGTGGAGATCGCGGACCGCATCGAAAAGGAAATGGGCATCGACCCCCGTGTCACCGTCCTGGGCCACATCCAGCGCGGCGGCACCCCCTCCTCCCGTGACCGGGAGACCGCCAGCCGCATGGGCTACGCCGCGGTAGAGAGCCTGGTAGAGGGCCTTGGCAACCGTGTCATCGCCACCCAGGAGGGCAGCGTTGTGAACCTGGACATGGAGGAGGCCCTGGCCATGACCAAGGAATTCCCCTATGACCGCTACGACGTGCTGGAAGCCCTCAGCCGCCACTAAAGTTAAAACGCCAAAAGGACGCGCTTTTCAGCGCGTCCTTTTTTCATCGCTCGAAAAATCCCTCCGGGATGCGGATATCCTCTTTGGGGACCTTCTCCCAGTGAAAGTCCTTCAGCAATTCTTCCGCGGTCTTGGGCTGCGCCGTGGGGTTGAAGCCCCCAAGGTACGCAAGGCGGCCCAGGATCTCCTCCGCCGTGAGCTTGAAGCGCAGGTCGTCCAGCCCCGCGTCGGCGTCCCGCTTGGAAAGCCGCCGCCCGTCAGGGGCCAGAAGCAGGGGGAAGTGGATGAATTCCGGGGCCTTGAGGCCCAGCAGGTCATACAAATAGAGCTGCCGGGGGGTGGAGGAGAGGAGGTCGCTGCCCCGCACCACCTCCGTCACGCCCATGGCGGCGTCATCCACCACCACGGCAAGCTGGTAGGCAAACATCCCATCGGACCGCCGCAGAAGGAAGTCTCCGCACTCATGGAGAAGGTTTTCCCCGTAATGACCCATATGTCCGTCGGTGAAGGACCAGGTTTCATCCGGCACCATGAGCCGCGTGGCCGGGGCCCTGGTTTTCTTCTCCCGCTCCGCCGCCGTCAGATGCCGGCAGGTACCGGGATAGACGGCCTGGCCGTCGGAGCGGTGGGGCGCGGAGGCTGCGTGAAGCTCCGCCCGGGTACAATAACAGGGGTACACCAGTCCCATCCGCTCCAGCTTCTCCAGGGCCTGCTCATAAAGAGCCGTCCGCTCACTTTGGTAGTAGGGCCCGTCCGGTCCCCCCACGCCGGGACCCTCGTCCCAGGTAAGGCCCAGCCAGCAAAGGTCCTCGATCATCTGCTCGGCGTAGGGCCGCTTGCACCGGGCGGTATCCAGATCCTCGATGCGCAGCACGACTTTGCCCCCCTTCTGCCGGGCGCTGAGCCAGGCCAAAAGGCAGCAAAGCAGATTCCCAAGATGGATGCGCCCGCTGGGGGAGGGCGCAAAACGGCCAACGGTCATGGAAGTTCCTCCGTCTTTTTTCTCCTATGATACCACCCACGAAATCCCTGTACAAGGAAAATCTTCCGTGGTATAATATCCTGAATATCTTTTGAAACAACGAGGTGTATTTATGAGCAAGGATATGCGCACCTTTGGGTATCTTTGTCCCAAGTGCGGCAAGATGGTGATGGGTACCCGCTCCGTCTTTGCCCTGGCAGCCGCCGACGCGGAGATCGCCTGCGAGTGCGGCGAGAGCGTCCTCCACACCCGGTATGACGGGCAGCACTATATCGTCACCGTCCCCTGCGGCATCTGCGGCGAGACCCACACCGCCACCTGCCCCCCCGAGCGGGTTCTGGAAGGGGCCACCGCCCTTGGCTGCGCCGACACCAAGCAGTTTTGCTGCTACATCGGCGACGAGGGCGTGGTGGAAAAGAACCTGCGGGAGCTGTCCATCCTGGTCCAGAAGGAGCAGCAGCAAAAGGACAGTGAGGAGCAGGAGGCCTTTTTGGATAACGTCATCATGTACGAGGTCCTCTCCGAGCTCAAGGACATCGCCGCCCGGCCCGACGGCATTTCCTGTGCCTGCGGCTGCAAGGATTACGGCATGACCATCCGCCGCTCCGCGGTGGACCTGGAGTGCAAGGGCTGCGGGGCAAAGCTGCGCATCAACGCCGCCACGGACCGGGACCTGGACGACCTTTGCTGCCATATGAAGCTGGTGATCCCGGGAACATGATGCTGCTTTCGTTTATTCTGTTTTTAGGAGCGGTCCTCTTTTGCGTCCTGGGAGACTATAACCTCCTCTGGGCGCTGTGGCTGGGCATCGCCCTCTTTACCGCCATCGCCCTTCGCCGAGGCCACAGCGGTAAAGAGATCTGCGCCATGGCCTGGAAAAAGGGCAAGACCGCCCTCATTGTGATCCCGGTGCTGCTCATCATCGGCACGGTGACGGGCCTTTGGCGCTCCTCGGGCACCATTGCCTGCTTCCTCTATTACGGCCTCAAGAGCATCACACCGCAGTGGTTCGTCCTCATGGCCTTTTTGCTCTCCGCCGCCCTGTCCTTCGCCCTGGGCACCGCCTTTGGCGTTGCCTCCACCGCAGGCGTGGTCCTCATCACCATCGCCCGCACCGGCGGCGTGGACCTGGCGGTTACGGCGGGCGCCGTGGTCTCCGGCGCCTTTTTCGGGGACCGCTGCTCCCCCATGTCTTCCTGCGCGGCGCTGGTGGCCGCCTGCACGGAGTCGGAGCTTTACCCGAATATCAAAGAAATGCTCCGCACCGCTGCCCTTCCCACGGCCCTCACCGTTCTTTTTTACGCCCTGCTCTCCCGGTCCCACCCCATCACCTCCGTGGACCCGGAGGTCCTCTCCGCCCTCTCCGGCGGCTTTGACCTGCAGCCTTTAGTTCTGCTGCCCGCGGCGCTGATGCTCCTGCTGCCCCTTTTTAAGGTCCCCATCAAGATCGCCATGGCGGTGAGCGCCGCATTGGCCCTGGTGCTGAGCGTCACTGTCCAGGGCGAAAGCGTGCTCTCTTCCCTGGGTTACGCCGTTTTGGGCTACCGGCCCACCGGAGCCCTTGCCGGCATCCTCTCCGGCGGCGGCATCGTCTCCATGGTGAAGGCCTGCTGCATCGTCATGTCCACCAGCCTCCTCGCCGGCATTTTAGAGGGCATTCAGGCCTTCTCCGGTCTGGACGGGGTGCTGGAGCGGCTCTCCGAGCGGGTGGGCCTCTTCCCCACCTACATTCTGGTCAGTCTCCTCACCGCCATGTGCTTTTGCAACCAGAGCGTGGTCATCGTCATGGGCGCCCAGCTCATGGGCCCCCTCTACGAAAAGGCAAAGGCCGCCCCCATCACCCACGCCATGGACCTTGCCAACTCCGGTGTGGTGCTGGCGGGCATGGTGCCCTGGTCCATCGCCGTGGCCATTCCCCTGGCCATGATGGAGGTAGGAAGCAGCGCCATTTTCTACGCCGCCCTTCTCTATCTCCTGCCCCTTTCCTATCTTTTCACCCGGCGGTTCTTCCTTCCGGGCCAAAATTCCCCCAAAAACTGAGGTAACCTATGATCTCCCTTCTCGCCAAATTCTTCTCCCTGGACGATGCGCCCGACCCCCGCAGCGCCTACGGCACTCTCTGCGGTGCGGTGGGCATCGCTCTGAACCTGGTGCTTTTCGCCTTCAAGTTCCTGGCGGGCCTGCTCTCGGGGTCCATCGCCATCACGGCGGACGCCATGAACAACCTCTCCGACGCCGGCTCCTCCCTGGTGACCCTCCTGGGCTTCCGCCTGGCGGGCCAGAAGCCGGACCCCCACCACCCCTTCGGCCACGGGCGGATCGAATATCTTTCCGGCCTTGCCGTCGCCATGTTCATTTTGTTCATGGGCTTTGAGCTGGGAAAGTCCTCCCTCGGCAAGATCCTCCACCCCTCGGCGGTTGTCTCCAGCCCTCTGGTGGTGCTGATTTTGTGCGTGTCCATCGCTGTGAAGCTCTATATGTGGTACTATAACCGCGCTATTGGAAAACGGCTGAACTCCGCCGCCATGGAAGCCACCGCCGCCGACTCCTTCAATGACTCCCTCGCTACCGCCGCCGTCCTCTTTGCGACTCTGGTGGGCCACTTTACCGGTCTTATGATCGACGGCTGGTGCGGCGCTCTGGTGGCGGTATTCATCCTCTGGTCCGGCGTAAACGCCGCCCGGGACACCATCGACCCCCTGCTGGGCACGCCCCCTACCCAGGAATTTGTGGATGGGGTTGAACAGCTGGTCATGTCCTACCCGGATATCCTGGGCATCCACGACCTCATCGTCCACGACTACGGCCCCGGCCGCTGCATGGTCTCCCTCCACGCGGAGGTGGACGCCGGCGGAGATGTGCTGGTCCTCCACGACGAGATCGACAACATCGAGCGCCACCTCCAGACGGAGCTGCACTGCCAGGCCGTCATCCACATGGACCCGGTGGTGACGGACGATAAGGAGGTCTTTGCGGCAAAGCAGGCCGTCACGGCCCTGGTGCGGAACATCGCCCCGGAGATCTCCCTTCACGATTTCCGCATGGTCACCGGCCCCACCCACACCAACGTGATCTTCGACGTGGTGGTGCCCTTCGGCTTCCCCCTCTCCGACGAGGCCCTCACCGCCCAGATCCAGTCCCAGGTCCGCGCCCTGGACGGCAACTACTTCGCCGTGGTCACCGTGGATAAAAGTTATGTATAAGAAAAAGGACGCCGAAAGGCGTCCTTTTTTCATCGCTTCTCCCCGGGCTTGAAGAGCAGGGCCATCACCACGCCGAACACCACCGCCGCCGTGATGCCGCCGGAGGCGGCGGTAAGTCCTCCGGTGAGGACCCCCAGCCAGCCCTTTTCCCCCACTGCCTTTTTTACGCCCTTGGCCAGGTTATGGCCAAAGCCCGTCAGGGGGACGGTGGCCCCGGCCCCGCCCCACTCCACCAGCGGCTCGTAAAGGCCGATGGCGCTGAGGAGGACCCCCGCCACCACGTAGCCCGTGAGGATGCGGGCCGGGGTGAGCTTCGTCTTGTCGATGAGGATCTGTCCGATGGCGCACAGCACCCCTCCGCAGAGGAAGGCATTCAAATACTCCATATCAACCTCTTTCCGCGCTGATGCACAGCGCATGGCAAATACCCGGGATGCTCTCCCCCTGAAAGCTGGAGGTGGGAGAGAGCAAAGCCCCCGTGGGGGCGAAAAGGATGCGCTTCCACTTTCCATTGCGAAGGCCGGGCAGAAGATACCCGTTCAATACCCCTGCGCTGCAGCCGCAGCCGCTGGCCCCCGCGTGCATATCCTGGCCCTCCAGGTCATAGAGAAGAAGGCCGCAGTCCTGGTAGTTCTCCCCCATCTCCACCCCGCTTTTTTGGAACAGGTCCGCCACGATCTCCCGCCCCAGCTTCCCCAGGTCCCCGGTGAGCACCAGGTCGTAGTCCTTGGGGGACGTACCCGTATCCCGGAAAAAGGCCGAGAGGGTGTCAAAGGCGGCGGGGGCCATGGCGGCGCCCATGTTGTTGGCGTCAGTGATGCCCTGGTCCACGATCTTCCCGCAGCAAACGTGGGTGATATAGGGCCCCTCCCCCCGGCTTTCCAGGATGGTGCAGCCGGAGGCGGTGGCAGTCCACTGAGCC
>JAFOCY010000032.1 GCA_017380995.1 Oscillibacter sp.
AAGGGCGGAAGCTTTTGGGGCTGCTGTCCCTTTCACAATGAAAAGACCCCCTCCTTCCATGTGCTGCAGGACAAGCAGATCTACTACTGCTTCGGCTGCAAAAGAGGCGGCGGCGTTGTAAACTTCATCATGGAGGAGGAGAATCTCTCCTTCCCTGAGGCAGTGCGTTTTCTTGCCAAGCGGGCAAATATGGAAGTCCCAGAGGACAATACCGACCGGGAAGCCAACCGCTACCGCCAGCGTCTTCTGGATCTGAACAGGGATGCCGCCAGGTACTATTATCAGCTCCTCCAAGGTCCGGAAGGTGCGGGAGTCCGGGCATATTTGGAAAAGCGCAGAATCTCCCGTTCCACTGCCGTGAAATTCGGTATGGGAGCCTCGCCGGACAGCTGGGACAGCCTCCTTACCGCCATGACCAAAAAGGGCTATACCAAGCGGGAACTGCTGGACACCGGACTGGTGGTACAGAACAAAAACGGACGTCTTTATGACAAATTCCGCAACCGCCTGATGCTTCCGGTCATTGACACCCGGGGCGATGTAGTGGCCTTTGGCAGCCGCGTTCTGGATAAATCCGAGCCCAAGTATATGAACTCTTCAGAGACCCCTGTTTATAGCAAGCGCCGGGTCCTGTACGGACTGAACCTGGCCAAAAAGACCAAGCGGCCCAACATCATCCTTTGTGAGGGAAACCTGGACATCGTGACTCTCCACCAGGCGGGATTTGACAACGCGGTGGCTTCCATGGGCACCGCCCTCACACCGGAACAGGTGCGTCTTCTCTCCCGCTTCACCAAGGAGCTGGTGCTCTGCTACGATAATGACAACGCCGGCAAAATTGCTACCGAGCGGGCACTGCAGATCCTGAACAACACGGATTTTACCGTAAAAGTCCTGCAGCTTCCCAAGCGGCTGGTGGATGGCGAATATATCAAACAGGATGCCGACGACTTTATCAAGTTCCAGGGCCCCGATGCTTTTGAGCGGCTGCTCAGCGGCAGCGAAAACGGCGTGGAGTTCCGTATGGCGCAAGTAGCTGCCAAATACGACCTCACCAACGATGAAGCGCGCATCGCCTACTGCGGTGAGATCAGCGAGCTTCTCTCCACGCTCCCCGGCGCAGTGGAGCGGGAGGTCTATACCGTCCGTGCCGCCGAGACAGCGAAGATCACGCCTGACGCCATGAAACTGGAGGTCCAGCGTGCCATCAAGCGAAAAGCCGCCAAGGAGCGCAAGGCAGAGCTCAGACGGGACTTGAATCCCGCCGCATCTCTCCAACCCAAGGAACGAAGCCTTCGCTACGAAAATATCCGTTCCGCCCGGGCGGAAGAGGGCCTGCTGCGGCTCCTTCTTCTGGATGAAGAGTTGTTCCCCCGAGAGATGCCTTTGCGGGAAGAGGAATTCTCTTCTCCCCTGCTCGGAAAAGCCTTTTCCCTTTTATGGCAGGCCCATTTGGAAGGCTGCAGCGTTAGCTTGAACACGCTGGTCCCGGACCTCACCGCCGAGGAAATGAGCCACATCATCTATGTTTCCCAGCAGCCGGAATCTCTGAAAAACGGGACCAAGGCTCTGGATGACTACATAAGCATCATTCGCAAAGAAGCCACGAAACGTGCCGGAGGGGAGATAGACCCCCTGCTGGCAGCCACAGAAAAATACAAACACAAACTGGGAGGAAAGCAGTCATGAGTGATATGAAGGAACTGAGCGCTAAGGAGCTGGAGGAACAGGCAAACGCCATCCTGGCCGCAGCTGACGAGGCAGAGGGCAAAAAGCCCAAAAGAGGCAGCAAGAAGGCCGCCCCCGTCATCGAGGAACCCCCTCGCATGATGACCGATGAGGAGGCCAAGAAGGCCGGCATCCTGCGTCTGACGGACAAGCAGGTGGCCGCACTTCCCGCCGCCAGCTGGCTGATCAATAATGAGCGTCTTCGCGAGCTTCTGGCCAAGGGCAAAAAGGACGGCAAGCTGGATAACAGCGAGTTTACCCTGGCTGTGGACGATCTGAACCTGGAAAGCGAGCAGATGGACCAGCTCTACGACTCTCTGGAGGCCCTGAACATCGACATCAGCATGGGCGAGGACCTGCTGCCCGAGCTGCCTGATGACGATGGTCCCGCCGCCGATGAGATCGCCAGCGTGGAAGAAGAGGAGTTGGTGGATCCCAACGCCCTGGTCAATAACTTCTCCATCGACGATCCCGTTCGTATGTATCTCAAGGAGATCGGCAAGGTCCCCCTGCTCTCTGCCGACGAAGAGATCAAGCTTGCCCAGGCCATGTCCGCCGGTAATGCGGCCGAGGAAGCTCTGGCCGAGATCGAGGAAAAGAAGGAAAACGGCGAAGAGATCGATGCCACGGAAGAGCAGATCGCCCAGTGGAAGAAGGACAAGAAGGCCGGCGAGAAGGCCAAGCAGAAGCTGGCTGAGGCCAACCTCCGTCTGGTGGTCTCCATCGCAAAGCGCTATGTGGGCCGCGGCATGCTGTTCCTGGACCTGATCCAGGAGGGCAACCTGGGTCTGATCAAGGCTGTTGAAAAGTTCGACTACACCAAGGGCTACAAGTTCTCCACCTACGCTACTTGGTGGATCCGTCAGGCCATCACCCGCGCCATCGCCGACCAGGCCCGCACCATCCGTATTCCCGTCCACATGGTGGAGACCATCAACAAGGTCATCCGCGTCAGCCGTCAGCTTCTCCAGGAGCTGGGCCACGATCCCTCTCCCAACGAGATCGCCGCAGAGATGAATATGCCTGTGGAGAAGGTCCGCGAGATCCTCAAGATTGCCCAGGAGCCCGTGTCTCTGGAGACCCCCATCGGTGAGGAGGAAGATTCCCACCTGGGCGACTTCATCCCTGATGAAGGTGCATCCGAGCCTTCTGAGGCTGCCTCCTTCACCCTGCTCAAGGAGCAGCTGATGGATGTGCTCTCCACCCTCACTCCCCGTGAGGAGAAGGTGCTCAAGCTGCGCTTTGGTATCGAGGATGGCCGCACCCGCACCCTGGAGGAAGTGGGCAAGGAGTTCAACGTGACCCGTGAGCGTATTCGCCAGATCGAGGCCAAGGCCCTGAGAAAACTGCGTCATCCCAGCCGTTCCAAGAAGCTGAAGGATTTCCTGAACTAAACCGTCAAAATGCTCCGGCGAAAGATTCGCCGGAGCATTTTTCTCATTTCAGATAGCTCAGCAGCCGGCCAGCCTCCAGGGCTGCCAGTGCCCGGACTCCTTCAAAATCCACATAGGGATTGTAAATAGCCTCCAGTGCGTCATGGTTTTCCTTGGCATCCTTCAGCGCGGATACCGCCTCTTCCCGTAAGAGGGACACCATGCGGGTCTGGAAATGGATATATCCCGTCCCTTCCGTCAATGCGTCCATCCGGATGCGGCGGCAAGGCTTTGCAGGATACTCCATGCCGCTCTTTGAAGTAACAAACGCAAGGCCCAGACCGGGGATGATGAGATGCTCGATACGCTCAGGCTCCTCCGGAGAAAGGCATACGATGGTATCCCACCCCTTCTCCACGGCGGCTTGATGGAGTCTACCCAGGAAAGGTCCGGCAAGCTCGTAGCTGTCCTGGAACTCGTAAACTTTCGGGCAGAGGGCCAGGATGCTGTCAAACCGCCACAATGGCCCCTTGTGGGTGATACCGCCCAGGAAGCGATACCGGGTCTTTCCTTCTCCGCTGCCCCGGGTACGCAGCTCCCGCTGAATGATGCCCTCCACCCGTTTTCCTACCCGATCCCGATCAAAACCAGCGGCGGCAGCATTCACCACATCCAGTTCCACCTGCCGGGCCGCCTTCAAGCTGTGATAGGCCCGGACATAGGCCCCCTTATAAGCCTGGGTCCGTTCCTTCACCTCCTCCACACTTGCTTTGGCGGCAGCAATATCATAAAACCGCCCCAGGTTCACATAGCGGTCCACGGCAGCAGGATACCGGGGCTCCACAACATGAGGAAAGGTCCCATCCACCACGGCGCTGCGGATGGCGGGAATGATCACTCCATCCAGCGAATCAGGGTCCCCGGAGCACCAGAGATACTCCACCTCTGCCCCGGCCTCTTCAAATGTCTTCCCGATCTGGCGCATGAAGGTGTTCTTCCCTACGCCGGGGCCTCCCTTGAGGATCAGAAAATCGTATGTATCCTCCAGGTCTACCATT
>JAFOCY010000216.1 GCA_017380995.1 Oscillibacter sp.
ACCTTGGCACTGGCCCAGATGTGCTGGTGGAGGTATCCGCCATCAGGCTTCTTGCTGCTGATCTTGCGCATGATGGTTTCCACCACGCCGGTGGGAGAATCAAAGAATCGGGTGGACACCAGGCCAAGCTTCACAACGACCTGCCACACCAACAAAACCAACAGCACCACCACAATGCTGATGGAAAGATACTTCATTTTTTGTTTTCGAATAGTCTTGATCTCAGCCGTTCTTGCTTCGGCTCTGATCTTCGCGTAATCCATTTCCATAGTTCAGTCTCCTCTTAGAAGGGTCTCCCCTTCCCTGGCCAGGCCAGGGAAGGGGATCGTAGCATGAGAGGGAATTAGAGGCCGTTGTTAGCCTTGTACAGCTCGATGGCCTTGGCCAGATAGCTGCAATCCACAGCGGCGACGACGGCATCGCGGTCGGCGGCGTCACGGTTGCCGATGGCCACCTGGATATCGAAGAAGGTGCCGAACATATTCTGCATACCGGTCATGCCGTTCTCCTCGACCTCGCACAGGTCCTCATAGAAGCTCAGGTCATAGAACTTGGTCAGCTTCTCGCTGGCAAGAGCGCTCTCAGCGGAGACCTCGGTGCCGAACTCTTCCAGCATGACCTGGGAGAACCAGTTGGCGCCCTGCTCCAGGTTGGCCTCGTCATAGCACCACATCAGAACTTCCAGAGCACCGGCCAGGTAGTTGACGACCAGGTCCTCGTTGGCGGCCAGCCAATCGGCCTCGGCGATGATGTTACCGGACATGGCGGCGTCCATACCGCCCATGGTGTGGCAGCAGACAAAGTTGGGATCGTTCTCCAGGTCGGTGGTATAAGTACCGGAGGCAAAGAAGACATCGGCAGAACCGCTGATGAAGGCCTGGTAGCCCTTATCGATATCGGAGTTGACGATGTTCACGTCATCCTCAGTCAGGCCCAGCTTATCCAGCATGAACATCAGGTCGGCGTCGCAGACGGTGCCGCGGCCCACCAGGATGGTCAGACCCTTCCAGTCATCGCCGGTGCCCAGGGTCTCGGAGATGGGGCCCTCAGCAGCCTTGGCCAGGGCGCTGTCAGCGCGGCAGAAGGCCTTGTTGGAGTAGTCGAAGCCGGACAGGGAGATGACCTTCATGTTGTAGGTCAGAACGCCGGTGATGGCGGCGGGAGCGCCGATCCAGCCGATGTTCCAGTCACCGGAGGGGTTGGCTTCCAGCTGGGGAGGACCGGAGACATAGTGGGTACGGCTCACATTCATGCCATACTTTTCCCAGGTGCCCATCTGCTCACCTGCGATCAGGGGAACAGCGGTCTGGACCACGTTCTGGCCGGAGGTGGGGAGGTCGACGAGCTCGGCGGGAGCGGAAACTGCCGCAGAGGTGGATGCGGAGGCAGCGGGGGCGGCAGGAGCCTCCTCCTTCTTCTCACCGCAGCCGGTGAGAACGGCGGTAGACATGACCAGAGCCAGTGCAAGAGCTAACAATTTCTTCGCGCGTTTCATTCTTTTTCTTCCTTTCCGCTGTGCAGGGGGCTTTTTCCGGCGGCCCCGCGGACAGCATACAAGTTTTTGGGAAACCGCAGGCGGAGAAGCTCCGCCCGTTCACCGGCACCGGAACTGCCGGAAAAACGCAATGAACGATCAGGCTTTTTTCTCTGTTGCGGCGTATTCCGCCAAAAAGTGCTGACGGAAGGCGTCATCCGCCTCCAGGCCAACATCCCACATGGCTTCCACTGCCGCGCCGTACACCGGCGGGGCCGCGGAGGGGATCATCCTGGCCCTGGGATGGGATGCCTTGCGGATGGCCTCGGTATACTCCGGGAAATTCATGACCAATCCGCCGTTCATGGCAACGGGAAATTCCCCGTCGAACCATTTGGCCGCCGCGTGGGTGAGGTCGCCCAGAAGGTGGGCGCCCCGGTCGAAGATCTCACCGGCCGCCCAGTCGCCCATGGCCCGGGCCTTGAACACGTTGTGGGCAAAGGAGGCAATGAAGGGCCGTCCGCCCTTGACCGGGTCGTAGATCTTCTCCATCCAGCGCTCCACCGGTACACCCATCTGCGCTTCCACCAACTCCACCAGAGCGGTGTCGGGGCAGCGGCCATCGGTTGCCCGGAAGGCCATCATCAGCGCGTCCCGGCCCAGCTCGAAGCCGGAGCCTCCGGTGTCGATCAAATAGCCTTTGCCGCCGACTTTACGCAGGGGCTGGCCCTCGATGCGGATGAAGCAGGAACAGCCGGTGCCCACCACCATGCCGCAGCCGTCCTGATGGCCGATGGCGGCAGAGATGATGCTGGGACCATCGTCGTCAAAGCGAACGGAAGAGGCGTAGTTTTGGGGGAGCACCGCTTCGGAGTAGAAATCTCCCAGGGGCATCACGCCGGCAATGCCGCCGTAAATGGCGCTGACCTTCTCCGGTGCCTGCACCGTCACCCGGTCCAGCACCGCCAGGATGCGGCGCACAGCCTCGCTCTTGCCGATGTCCATTCCGTTGGCACCGGGGCTCAGGTCCCGGCAGAGGATGTGGCCGGTCTCGTCAAATAAAACCGTGTCAGTCTTGGTGCCGCCGCTGTCGATGGCCACTAAATACCTCATTGGTCCACCTCATCTCTTTAAGGTTTCGTTTCGAAACCCAAAACTTTCTTTTCTATCTTTAGGATAATCGTATTTCTCTCCGCTGTCAATTTGGGATTTGATACAAATCCATGCCTGATTCTTTGACAAATCAGCAAATTCCAAGTTTCTTTCGAAGAAAAAGATTGTAATTATTTTCACAGCCTGATATGGTATAATATATGAGGTTTCAGGGGCGCCGGTTTCTCCCGCGAAGCCCCAAAGTTTCCCCACAAGCGGCTTCTTTTTCGTATTTAAACGGTTTCTCCCCTTGATTGGCTTTCGTTTCGTAAGTCAGCAGGCAAATTTCAGCGCATGATGACAGGTGGTGACTTCCATGGAAAAACGGCGCCAGGCAATCCGCGATATCGTAAACCAGTTGGGCGAGGTGAATTTCACCCAGCTTCGTGAACTCTTTCCCGAGGTCTCCGACGTGACTCTCCGTAAGGATCTGAAATTTCTGGACGAGACACAGCAGCTCGTCCGGGTCCATGGCGGCGCAAAGTCCCTGCCCCACGTGCTGAACTTCCATTACCGCTCCACACTGCACCGGGAGGAAAAGCAGCTCATCGCCTCCAAGGCAGCCAAGCTCATCAATCCCCACGATTCCCTGTTCATCACCTCCGGCACCACCTGCGTGGAGTTGGCTTCCGTCCTCCCCGCGATTCCATTGTATGTCTTCACGGACGGGCTCAATACCGCCGCCAGCTTCCCCTTCTCCCCGGATATCAACGTGGAGATCTTCGGCGGCGAGGTGGACCTGAACGTCATGCGGATCGGCGGCCCCTCCGTGCTGGACGCTTTGGAGAACCTGCATTTCACCACCGCCTTCCTGGGCGTTCCCGGCTTCCATCCGGACCACGGCTTCTCCATTCTCTCCAGCTCCATTGCCGCCATTTTCCAAAAAGTCATCGAACACTCGGATAAGGTAGTCATCCTGATGGACTCCTCCAAGGTCAACTATTCCTATACCCCCCGCATGATCCCCCTGGAGGCAGTTGATATCGTCATATCCGATGATAAACTGGAACCCCGCATCAAAACTTTGTTGGAAAGCAAGGACATTATGGTCCTATAAAAAGAGCCGCCTCAATGGCGGCTCTTTTGCTATGTACGGCTTCTTGCTCTACGACCTCAGCCTCGGGGGCGTTCTTCTTCACGCTCTCGATACCATTGGCGCAGTTCTCCTTGGCCTTATAGCCCTCGCTGACGGCGATGACTTCACCG
>JAFOCY010000217.1 GCA_017380995.1 Oscillibacter sp.
CCCCTTACGCAGGTCGCTGACGCCGGCCTTTACGCCGTTTTTATAGATGGTATAGGTGTTGTTCCCCGCCAGGGCCTCAAAGCCCTTGGCAGAGCCGCTCTCCTCCACTACGACCGCTGTCTTCACCTGGTTCCCGGCCACAAACACATACTCCACCGCTCCGGTGGACCCGGTATAGACCGTAGCCTGGGTACCGGCGTTGAGCCAGGAATAGACCTCGCTCCAGGGGCGCTGCTCCCCGGCATAATAGCCCATGGCTTCCCGGGAGACAGTGTACTTCGCCCCGGCGGCATCTGTGATCCGCGTTGCGGAGGCGGATGCGATGGTGATGGTCCTGCCGCTGCCCACATCTGTGGGCACGAAGGTCAGCACCTTCCCCTGCTGGTTGAGCACCAGGCTGCCCCGGTGTCCGTTGAGCACACCGTTGGAGGACTTGTAGGCCATCTGATAAACGTCGCCGCCGGAAAGCTCCATGGCGGTGGGCCGTCCGTCCGCGCCGGCAGCCGCGGAGCTTACCAGCACCGCGTCAGAGATCACATGGCCCCCGATGGTGCCAAGATAGCTGCCGCCGGCCTTGGTGGTACCCTGGAGCAGATTCAAAAACAGCCGCGCCGCCTCTCCCCGGGTCAGGGGAGCAGTTCCGGTAGTGTTCACGCCCTTGAGAAGGCCGATCTTTTCCGCCACGGCCATGTAGCTCTGGGGCCAGATACCGCCGATATCGGCGTCCTGATAGCCCAGCAGCCGCAGCAGGATGGTCACGGCCTGCCCGGCAGTGACCGTCTCCTCCGGGTGGAAGGAACCGTCAGGGTAACCGGCGATCAAGCCCTTTCCCTTAGCTGCCATGTTCACATAGGGGGAAGCCCAGTGGGACCCCTTCACATCCGGGAACACGGTGATGGTGCTGTAGAGCCCCAACTCGCTCTCGCCGTTCATAGCGTAGACCGCCATCTTGCAGAACTGGGCGCGGGTCAGGTTCCCTTCAGGGCGGAAGGTACCATCGGGATAGCCGTCCAGCGCCCCCATGAGGCGCAGCGTCTCAATGGCCAGGGCGGTATCCTGGTCCGCCACGTCGGAAAAGCGGCCCGTATCCGCCGCAAAGGCCGGCACCGCCAGGGCAGACGCCGCCATCACCAGGGCCAGCAATAGGGTCAAAAGTCGTTTTTTCATAGCTTCCTCCTTTTAATCTGCCCGCAGGGCCTCCACAGGCTGGAGCCTGGAGGCCTTGGCCGCCGGGTAGATGCCGAAAATAATGCCAAGGCACACGGAGAGCAAAAATGCCCCCAGGGTGATGGCAGCCGATGGCCAGATCTCCATTTGCACCAGGAGCTGCCCCGCGATGCGGGTTCCCACGGTGCCGATGGCGATGCCGATGATACCGCCCATACCGCACAGCATACCCGCCTCGATGAGGAACTGGGTGACGATGCTGCTGCGCCGCGCGCCGATGGCCCGGCGGACGCCGATCTCACGGGTGCGCTCGGTGACGGTGACCAGCATGATGTTCATGATGCCGATGCCGCCTACCAGAAGGGAGATGGCCGCGATACCGCCCAGCACCAGGCTCATCATACCGGCCTGCTCGGTCATGCTCTCTTGATACTGGTTATTGCTGTAGGCATAGCCCCAGCCGTTCTGGCCGTTGTTGGTCAGACCGTTGAGGTAGCCGGAAAGGCGGGAGATGACCTCAGTGGTGGCTTCGGCGGAGGCCGCCTTGACCACAAAGTCGTTCATGTCGTTGCCGGGAGAGAGCAGGCGGCTGACGGAATAGGGATAGACGATCATATTGTCCGCGCTCCAGAGGCTGCCGGAGTCCTTCTCCTTGTAGACGCCGATAACGGTGAAGTTATTTCCATCCACCTGGATGGTCTGGCCCACAGGGTCGGCGTAGTTGAAAAAGTTCCTGGCTGCCTTGGCGCCCATGACGCAGACCTGGTTATAGTTGCGGATGTCCAACACACTGATATCCCGGCCGGCGGCCAGCTCAAAATTGTTGCAGATGGCGTACTGGTCGGAGCCGTAATACTGGCTGGGAGGCAGGGCAACGTCCGCCATATCGCTCTCGTTTCCGGTCCAGTTGTTCCACATATTCTCCTCGTTTTTGCGCATGGACTCGGTGGACTTGGACCCGTAGACCACCGTGGGGCTGCAGTAGCCCGTGGGGGTGATGCCCAGCACCAGGTCGGATCCAAGGCTGTTGCAGTAGGTGTAGAGGGAGTCAAAGGCATCCTGCCCGTTATAGAGGTAGCAGGAGACCTCCACCCGGTTGGTGCCCATGGCCTCAAACTGCTCCAGGCTCTTTTGGTTCATGCCGTTGATGGTGGAAACGATCATCATCACCGATGCGATGCCGATGATGATGCCCAGCATAGTCAATACAGAGCGTCCCTTATTGCCCAGGATGGACCTAAGGGCCATTTTCAATGCCTGTCCGATCTTCACAACCAATCCACCTCCTGTTCCCGGTCCTCCACGATCTTGCCGTCCGTCAGCCGCACCACCCGGCGGGCGGTGGCGGCGATGGAATTATCGTGGGTGATGAGGATGACCGTGGTCCCCTCCTTGTTCAGCTCACGGAGGAAGCCCAGCACCTCCAGACCCGTTTTGGAGTCCAGCGCGCCGGTGGGCTCGTCGGCCATGATGATGGGCGGATGAGTGGCGATAGCCCGGGCAATGGCCACGCGCTGCTGCTGGCC
>JAFOCY010000218.1 GCA_017380995.1 Oscillibacter sp.
GGCAAGGAAGACCTGCTGCGTCTTCTCGACATTGCCTGTGAGGAATGGAATAAAGCGGAATAAGGAAAAAAGGAACGGCAGATGCCGTTCCTTTTCTTATTCCGTCAGCTCATTTACCAGACGCTCCGCCCATTGGGCCTGCGTTTGCGTAAAGCTGCCGCCGTTTAAAGCTTCCTCAATGGCTTTTACCGCCGCCGCTTTTTCTACAGGGAAGGAGTCTGCGTCATAGGCGGCAAAGGAGATGGCAAGTGACATAGTCTCCTCCGGGATACCGTCCAGCTGTTTGCTGAACTCCACCGGATCAAAAAAGAGGGCCTGGGAGAGAACGTGGCAATACATATCTGTGTAGGCGCCGTCAAGGCCATTGGCTGCAGAACCCATCTGGAGCCATAGGATCTCAGAAGGGGAGTAGCTTTCCTGGCAGGCCAGCCAATCCATCAGGGCGAAAAAGCCAATATCCGGCTGCTCATACGTTCCGCTGCAGATCTTGTATTCCTGCCAGTCCACATAGGGAAGGAGACCGAATACATCGCATCGGTACGCATAGCGCTCAACGGCAGAGAGATTGTTGTTGGTTACCAGCTGGTCAAAGGCAATGTAAACTCTGCGGGTGTCGCTGATTTGCTCCTGCTGGGGCTCCTGCCGCAAAGAAAAGTCCGGCTCACCGTTGACCAGGGGGAAGCGGCGGATGTGGTCTGGGTCATAAAGCCCTGCGCCGTCCATCAGATTTTCTGATGCGATCCCCTGCACCTCTCCCCGGTCAACATAGAAAAGAAGTGTCAGGGGCCCGTCTGTATAGGCATAAAAATGGTCGTGGGGAACAAGGGAATAGCCATCTTCCTTGAAGCAATAGATCAATTCATCCCCGTAGGCATTGAGCAAAGAGCGCTCCGTGGAGCCGGGTCCGATATATCGGGGCGTATAGACACTTTGCGAGATGGAGGAAAGCCTGGTAACGGACTCCCGCACAGGTTCTTCCTCAATGCGGTCATACTCCACGGTTACTGCGCCGCAGTCTGCGATGCGATGTGTCATGGCGCCAAAATCCGTGTCAATAATCTCCTCCGGTTCTGTCAGCTCCAGTGTGGTTCTGAAGGGGAAGCGGTCCGCCTGTTCGCCCAATTCCAAAAATTCCTCGTGGCCGTCTGCATTGGTCCAGAGAAAGGCAAAATCAGACGCGGGGGTCGGGGCAGGCGGAGAGGTTTCTTCTGTCGGAAAAGTAGCTGTGGATGGAGGAGGTGCCGGCTGTTCGGTAGGTGGGCCGCTGCCAAGCATCAGGAGCGTTCCGACGATGACAGCTCCCGCTGCCGCGCAAAGAACAGGGAGAAGGAAGTACCAGATGGGCTTGGGGGAGTGGGAGGGCTGGTTTGGTGTGCCTGTCAGTTCAGTCAGCGGGATACCCAGCTCCCGGCTCAAGGCCATTAGGTTCTTCATATCCGGGGCAGTGGCATCTGTTTCCCACTTGCTTACCGCCTGGCGGCTGACGCCCAACCGTTCCCCTAAAGCCTCCTGGCTCAAGCCCAATGCCTTGCGCCCGGCGGAGATCCGTTTTCCAATGGTCATGGAGGTGTCCTCCCTTCCTTTTTTGGCTTTATTGTATCATGGCCTTTTTCAAATGGCTACCACCCAGGTGTCAAATATCGGTTGCGGCGGGGAAAAACGAAAAAATCCTGCCAAACCCTCTATGCAAAACCGGAAAAATAAGATAAAATAGGAACGGTATATTTTAAGAAATAACAGGAGGTCTTTTTACATGGCAAAACCTGTATATAAACGTGTGCTGCTGAAAGTCAGCGGTGAGGCTTTGGGAGGAGACAAGGGTACCGGCCTTGACTTCCAGGTCATCGGCAGCGTGTGCGACGTTATCAAAGAGTGCCTGGACATGGGTGTTCAGGTGGGCCTGGTGGTGGGCGGCGGCAATTTCTGGCGCGGCGCAAAGAACAGCGGTGGCGGAAATATGCAGCGCTCCCGGGCGGACCACATGGGTATGCTGGCTACTGTCATCAACTGCCTGGCTGTTGCCGATGTCTGCGAGCAGAAGGGAATCCCTGCCAAAGTTCAGACGGCCATCGCCATGAACGAGATCGCTGAGCAGTTCACCCGTGACGGCGCGGTCAAGTATCTGGAAGAGGGCAAGGTGGTCATTTTTGGCGCCGGCAGCGGCTGCCCCTATTTCTCCACCGATACGGCTGCTGTCCTTCGCGCTGCGGAGATCGGTGCGGACGTGATCCTGCTTGCCAAGAATATTGACGGTGTTTACAGCGCCGATCCTGCCAAGGATCCTACCGCCACCAAGTACGACGAGATCACCTATGACGAAGTCCTGGCCCAGCATCTGATGGTGATGGATATTACCGCCACCTCTTTGGCTATGGATAACCACATCCCTGTTCTGGTTTTTGCCCTGAAGGAGCCCAAGAATATTGTGAAGGCCCTGTGCGGTGAAAATGTTGGCACCGTTGTTAAGGAATAATTTGTAATCTAAGCGCGGGAAAACGCGCATTTTCGGAAGAATTTTGAAAGGAAGGAACCCAAATTATGTTAGAAGCACTGAAATCCTACGAAGCCAAGATGAGCAAGAGCATCGACTCTGTGGCCGCTGATTTTGCCGCCGTTCGTGCCGGCCGCGCCAATGCCTCTGTGCTGGACCGCATCATGGTGGACTACTACGGCAGCCCCACTCCCATCCAGCAGATCGCTGCCATCTCTTCTCCTGATCCCCGGATCCTGGTCATCACTCCCTGGGACGGCTCCGCCCTCAAGGGCATCGAGAAGGCTATCCAGAACTCCGATCTGGGCATCAATCCCCAGAACGACGGCCGCTGCATCCGACTGAGCTTCCCTCAGCTCACGGAGGAGCGCCGTAAGGAACTGGTCAAGCAGGTCCGTAAGTACGGCGAAAGCGGTAAGGTGGCGATCCGCAATATCCGCCGCGACGCTATGGATGCCATCAAGAAGATGGAAAAGAACTCTGAGATCACCGAGGACGACCGTAAGCAGGCCGAGAAGGACCTCCAGAAGCTGACCGATGACAGCTGCAAGAAGGTGGATGATCTCACTGCCAAGAAAGAAAAGGAACTGATGTCTGTCTGATGGCAGAGGTTTTCAAAATGAGCGATAAGGCGGGGCAGGCAAAGGGCCTGCCTCGCCACATCGCTATTATCATGGATGGCAACGGCCGATGGGCTACCAAGCGTGGCCTTCCTCGGACGGCCGGCCATAAGGCGGGAGCAGAGACCTTCCGCCGTATCGCCACATACTGCAAGAACATCGGTGTGCAGTATCTGACGGTCTATGCTTTTTCCACAGAAAATTGGAAGCGCAGCGCCGATGAGGTGGGAGCCATCATGGGCCTTCTCAAAAAGTATTTGCTGGAAGCAGTGGATACGATGGAAAAGGACCATATCCGTCTTCATTTTTTCGGTGACATGACCCCGATTTCTCCCGAGCTGCGGGCATTGGCCCATGAGACGGATGAGATCTCCGCACATCTCCCGGAGGGAGACTTCCAGGCCAATGTGTGTCTGAATTACGGCGGGCGGGATGAGATCTTGCGGGCCGTGCGGGAATTTTCCGCCCAGTGCGCGGCAGGGGAGAAGCGGCCCGAGGACTTGGATGAGGCCCTGTTCTCCTCGTATCTGGACTCCCGGGGCATTCCTGACCCGGAGCTGATTATCCGCCCCAGCGGTGAGCTGCGGCTGAGCAATTTCCTCCTCTGGCAGTGCGCCTATTCTGAGTTCTACTTTACCGACGCTCTCTGGCCGGACTTTGACGAGGCAGAACTGGACCGGGCCATTGCATCCTATCAGAAGAGAGACCGCCGGTTTGGAGGAGTAAAGAAATGAGTTCTTTAAAATCAAGAGTGTTGGTTTCCGTGATCGGAATTCCGGTACTGGTGTGGGTCGTGCTGGCCGGACCGGAGCTGGTGATCATGGCGGCATTGGCTTTGCTGGCCGGTATTGGCGCTTCAGAGCTGCAGCAGTGTGTCAGCGGTGTGAAACGCAGCCAACTGGTAGGGTTGAGTGGCATTGCCGCGGTTTTTACCGTGGTTTGGTACTATGAGCGCCCGGAACACATTGGCCTTTTGCTGCTGATCGAGGCAGTGATCTTCTTCGGCTATGCCATTATCAAGGGCGGAGAGATCAAGTTCGCACAGACGGTGGCAGGACTTTTTGGCAGCATTGCCATCGGCTGGTCCTTCTCCGCGTTCCTTCGGATCCTGGCCATGGGGTATTCCCGGGCTTATTTGCTGCTGCCCTTTATCCTGAGCTTTGCCTGCGACACCTTTGCCTATTTTGTGGGATGTACCATCGGTAAGCATAAGCTTGCCCCCAAGGTCAGCCCCAAAAAGAGCGTGGAAGGCTCCATCGGCGGCCTTTTGGGTAATGTGGTCTGCGGCCTTTTGTTCGTCTATGTGATGGACACCTGGTTTGGCGGTGCCATCGGCTACGGCTCTATGGCTATTCTGGCCCTTTGCTGCGGTGTGGTGGCACAGATCGGAGATCTCAGCTTTTCCCTCATCAAGCGTGAATACGGCATCAAGGATTATGGCAAACTGTTTTTGGCCCATGGCGGCGTGCTGGACCGCTTTGACAGCGTTCTTTTTGTCACGCCTGTCATTGAGATCGTGCTGCAGTTGGTGAAATAAAATATGAAGACGACGAATACGATTTCTATACTTGGCTCCACCGGTTCCATTGGCCGCCAGACTCTGGAGGTGGCGGAGGAGATGGAGCTGCGTGTTGCAGCCATCACCGCTAACTCCAGCGTGGAGCGCACGGAAGCCCAGGCCCGAAAGTTCAAGCCCGCTCTGGCTGTTATGACGGATGAGGCGGCGGCAAAGGACTTGGCGGTTCGCCTGGCAGATACCGGAACAAAAGTCCTGGGCGGTTTGGCGGCTTTGGAAGAGGCTGCCACCATTCCTGAGGCAGATACTGTGGTGACTGCGGTCGTGGGCATGGTGGGATTGAAGCCTACCCTCGCCGCCATCGGAGAGAAAAAGCGCATTGCCCTTGCCAACAAGGAGACATTGGTCTGCGCCGGTGAGCTGGTGATGGACGCAGCGGATGCAAGCGGTGCGGAGATCATTCCTGTGGACAGCGAGCACTCCGCGATTTTCCAGTGCGTCCAGGGTTGTGCGGACAGGGGAGAGATCAAGCGTCTCGTTCTGACTTGTTCCGGAGGCCCCTTCTACGGCATGAGCTATGAGGAAAACGGCTCTATGACCCGCGCTGACGCCCTGAAGCATCCCAACTGGAAGATGGGTCCCAAGATCACGGTGGATTGTGCCACGTTGATGAATAAGGGTCTTGAGGTGATCGAGGCCATGCGGCTTTACCGCCTGCCCTTGGAGCAGGTGGATGTGGTGGTCCATCGTCAGAGCATTGTTCATTCCTTGGTGGAGTATCATGACGGCGCTGTGCTGGCGCAGCTTGGTACGCCGGATATGCGCCTGCCGATCCGTTATGCCATGACCTATCCCAAACGGGGCGTGAGCATGGCGGAACCCTTGGATCTTTTGACCTGCCCGCCCCTGACCTTTGCATTGCCGGACCGGGAGGCCTTTCCCTGTCTCCGCCTTGCCGAGGAGGCAGCCAAAGAGGGCGGCACGGCCTGCGCTGTTTTGAATGCAGCCAATGAAGAGGCTGTGAAGCTCTTTTTGGAGGACCGGATCGGCTTCCATGATATTCCTTGCCTTGTTGCAAAGGCCAGGGAATGTATTCCCGTTACCGCTGCCCCGTCCCTGGAGACGATTCTGGAGGCTGACCGGGCAGGCCGTGAACTTGTATGGAAGGAATTTGAATGAATCTCATTTATATCCTGGCAGCAGCGTTGATTTTTGGCTTTCTCGTGTTTATCCACGAGGCGGGACACTGTGCAGTCGCAAAGCTTTGTAATGTACAGGTGGATGAATTCGCCGTTGGAATGGGTCCTGTGCTTTGGCAGAGACAGAAAGGAGAAACCCTTTACTCTCTCCGCGCCATCCCATTTGGGGGGTTTTGCGCATTTGAGGGAGAGGACGAAGGCGGCGGTCCCCGGGCCTTTCACCGCCAGGGCTTTTGGAAAAAGGCGGCTGTTTTGGTGGCTGGCTCTGCCATGAACTTTTTGGCAGGCTTTGTGATTATTGCGGTCCTCCATGCCGGAGCTGCGGGCTTTGTAACCGATCAGCTTTCCGGCTTTGCGCCGGGCTTTCCTCTGGAAGGGGAGGATGGGCTCATGGTTGGAGATATTTTTTACAAAATCGACGGCTACCGCACTTACCTGCGGGGAGATGCTTCTACCTATCTTGCCTATCACCAGGGAGACACCATCGACCTGGAGGTGATCCGGGATGGGGAACGTATCATGCTGAAGGATTTTCCCATGCAGCGTCAGACTTATGCTGACCAGAGCGGCGGAGAATATGTTGGCTTTGGATTGTATGTGGGCGCCCATGTGGAGGAAGCCACCTTTTTAAGCCGCCTGAAATACACCTGGTATACGTGCATGAATTTCGTGCAGATGATCCGCTTCAGCCTTGTGCAGTTATTTTCGGGCGGAGCCGGCATTGAGGATATCAGCGGCCCGGTGGGTATTGTGTCCGTAATGACGGAGATCGGAGCTGCGTCCGAGACGACCCGGGCGGCGTTTGAAAATATTTTCTATTTCGGCGCCCTTTTAGCGGTGAACCTTTCTGTGATGAATATGCTGCCGGTTCCTGCTTTGGACGGCGGACGTATGGTTTTTTTGATCGTAGACGCTCTGGGAATGCTCCTTTTTAAAAAGAAGGTGCCCGAACGCTACCAGGCTGCCGTGAACGGCGTGTGCTTTGCGGCGCTCATGGCGTTTATGATCCTGGTGACATTTAAGGATGTGACCAGACTTTTCCAGTAAGGAAGGAGAAGTATTATGACAAAGAAATTATTCGTGGGCAAGGTGCCTGTGGGCGGAGGTGCTCCGGTTTCCATTCAGTCCATGTGCAATACAAAAACAGATGATGTGGCATCTACCGTTGCGCAGATCAAAAAACTGACAGAGGCCGGCTGCGAGATCATCCGGGTGGCCATCCCTGATATGGCGGCGGCCGAGGCTGTTGACAAGATCAAGGAACAGATCGACATTCCTTTGATCGCAGATATCCACTTTAACCACAAGCTGGCTCTGGAGGTGGCCCACCGGGGGATCGATGCTATCCGCATCAACCCCGGTAATATCGGCGCTGAAGAAAATGTGAAGGCCGTAGCCGATATCTGCCGGGAGAAGAATATCCCCATCCGTATCGGCGTTAACGGCGGTTCCCTGGAAAAGGAACTGCGGGCCAAGTACGGCGGCGTTACGGCTGAGGCCCTGGTGGAAAGCGCTATGGGCCACGTACATCTTTTGAACCGCTACGACTTTGACGATATCTGCATCAGCGTCAAATGCTCTGACGTGCCTTTGACCATGGCTGCCTACAGTCTCCTCAGTCAGCAGACCCAGTATCCCCTCCATCTGGGTGTTACGGAAGCCGGAACTCCCTCTATGGGTATGGTAAAGTCTGCCATGGGCATCGGCGGCCTTTTGTGCATGGGCATCGGCGATACCATCCGCGTGACCCTTACCGCCGACCCGGTGGAGGAGATTTACGCCGCCAAGAAGATTTTGAAGGCTGCGGGCCTTCGGAAAGAGGGCGTGAATCTGATCGCCTGTCCCACCTGCGGCCGGACCCGCATTGATCTGATTCCCATTGCGGAGGAAGTGGAGCGCCGGCTGATGAATTGCGAGAAGAATATCACGGTAGCGGTCATGGGCTGCATCGTCAATGGCCCCGGCGAGGCTTCTGCAGCGGATATCGGTATTGCGGGCGGCAATGGGGAAGGACTGTTGTTCCGAAAAGGAGAGCCCCTTTACAAGGTTCCCCAGGAGCGGCTTGTAGATGCTTTGATGGAAGAGATCGAGAAACTTTGACAGGACGGGAATCATGGCGAAGAATATTCCGTTTTTTGATATGTTCACGGAGCTGCAGCTCTCTTCGGAGCTGCGGCTTAAACTCGCTGGCGCGGAACTGACGGGCGCATCCATTGACCAGGGGAGCATGAGTATCGTGCTGTATCTGGTGGCGAAGACGCCTCTGGGACAAGAAGATGTTGCAGCGCTTCAGGAGATGATCTGCAAGGTTTATACCTTCCGGAAGGTGGAGATCTTCGTGACCGCGCTTGCTCCGGAAGTGGAGGAGCGTCCGGTCCCTCAGGCTGCTCCGGTTGAGAAAAAGGGAGGGGACAAGCCTGCCCCCTCCAAAGTTCTCATGGGAAATCCCATCAAGGGAAAGCCTGTTCCCATCAGTGAATTGAATTTGAAGATGGGCACAGCTACGGTCTGCGGCAAGGTCTTTTTCTACGAGTGTCAGGAGACCCGGCGGCCCGGTACCTGGCGGTTGACCTTTGATATGACGGATAATACCAACTCCGTCACCGTGATGAAGTTTCTCAATACCAAGGAGGCCCAGCAGCTCCAGGGTGCCATCAAGCCCGGTATGTGGCTGTTGGTCCAGGGCAAGATGGAGCTGACCCGGGATGGTAAGGATATGCAGCTCAACCCCTTCCATATCAATGTCACTGAGCATGCTGAGCGCAAGGATACCGCTCCGGTCAAGCGTGTGGAGCTCCATCTCCATACCAAAATGAGCAATATGGATGCTCTGACAGATACGAAGGAAGTGGTCAAGCAGGCCATCCGCTGGGGCCATCCTGCCATTGCCATCACGGATCACGGAGTGGCGTCTTCCTTCCCGGATGCTTGGCATGCCGCCGGAGACAAGATCAAGATCCTCTATGGCGTGGAGGGCTACTTTATCAATAACGTGGATGACCGGATCGTGGTACACGGAAAAAAGGATCAGTCCATTGACGATGAGATCGTCTGCTTTGATATTGAGACCACGGGTCTTAAAGTGGACCGGGAAACCATCACGGAGATCGGCGCGGTGGTACTGAAAAATGGGCAGATTACCGAGAAATTCCAGACCTTTGTGAACCCCAAGCGCCGGTTGACGCCGGAGATCATTGGCCTAACGGGAATTACCGATGAGATGCTCAAGGATGCTCCGGAACTGAAGGATGCCCTGACGGACTTTTTGAAGTTTGTAAACGGACGGCCCCTTGCGGCCCATAACGCGGAGTTTGATATTGGTTTTATCCGCTCCGGCTGCAAGCAGGTGGGATTGGAGTTTGACCCAACCTATGTGGATACCCTGATCATGGCACAAAACCTCCTGCCCGGCCTTGGTAAGTACAAGCTGGACATCGTGGCGGAGCATTTGGATCTGCCGGCCTTCAATCATCACCGGGCAAGCGACGATGCAGGCATCGTTGCCTATATGCTGATCCCGTTTTGGAAGATGCTGCATGAGCGGGAGGTTCACACCCTGCAGGTAGTGAACAAGGAGATGGAAAAGCTTCGTCCCCTGGGCTCTAAGTCCAACCGCTTTCCTAAGCATATCATTCTTCTTGCCCGGAATAAAACAGGCCTCAAAAACCTGTATCAGATGATCTCGGCCTCCAACCTCAAGTACTTCAAGCGCGTCCCTACCATCCCTAAGAGCCTCCTGATGGAGCACCGGGAGGGTATTATCGTGGGCGCTGCTTGCGAGGCGGGCGAGCTTTTTAAGGCTGTCACAGACCACAAGGATTGGGAGGAACTCAAGCGCATTGCCTCTTTCTATGACTATCTGGAGATCCAGCCCCTTTGCAACAATATGTTTATGCTGCGAAACGGCGAGGTCCAGTCCGAGGAAGATCTGCGGGAGTTCAACCGCACCATCGTGCGCCTTGGCGAGGAGTTGGGGAAACCTGTTTGTGCAACGGGCGACGTCCACTTCCGGGAGCCGGAGGACGAGGTCTACCGCCATATCATTCTCGCGTCCAAAAAGTTTGCCGACGCCAACGCATCGCTGCCCATCTACTTTAAGACGACGGATGAGATGCTGGAGGAGTTCTCTTACCTGGGTAAGGAAAAGGCTTACGAGGTCGTGGTAGAGAATACCCGGCTGGTGGCCGACCAGGTGGAAAAGTTTGAGCTTCTCCCCAAAGAGCTGTTTCCGCCCCGGCTGGAAAACTCTGAAGAAGACTTGAACCGCCTTGTGTGGGAGAAGACCCACCGGCTGTACGGTGATGAGCCTCCCCAGCACATTGTGGAGCGATTGAACGTGGAGCTGGGCGGTATTCTGGGTAAGTATGACGTCGTTTATATGTCCGCTCAGAAGCTGGTACAGCGGTCGCTGGAAAATGGCTATCTGGTGGGTTCCCGTGGCTCTGTTGGTTCCTCTCTGGTTGCCTATATGTCCGGTATCACGGAGGTCAACTCCCTGCCGCCTCACTACCGCTGTCCCAACTGCAAAAACAGCGAATTTATTATGGATGGCTCTTATGGCTGCGGCGCCGATATGCCTGACAAGGATTGCCCTGTCTGCGGCACAAAGTATATCAAGGATGGCTTTGATATTCCTTTTGAGACCTTCCTGGGTTTTGGCGGCGGTAAGGTCCCGGATATCGATTTGAACTTCTCAGGTGAATACCAGGCCCGGGCGCACCGCCACGCCATTGAAATGTTTGGCGAGACCCAGGTGTTTCGTGCGGGCACTATTGGAACCCTTGCGGAAAAGACGGCCTATGGTTTTGTGAAAAAGTGGCTGGAGGAAAACGGTATGAGTGCCGGCAGGGCGGAGGAAAACCGCCTGACCCTCGGCTGTGTGGGAGCCCGCCGTACTACCGGTCAGCATCCCGGCGGCCTGGTGGTCGTGCCGGACGATAAGAGTGTGGAAGATTTCTGTCCCGTCCAGCACCCGGCAGACGCCGACGATTCCGATACCATCACCACCCATTTTGAATACCACTCCATGGAGGATAACCTCCTGAAGCTGGATATGCTGGGACACGATGACCCCACCATGGTTCGTATGATGCAGGACCTTACGGGCGTGGACCCTCAGAGCATCCCTCTGGATGACCCGGATACGATGTCTATCTTTATCTCCAGCAAGGTCCTGGGCTATGAGAATGACGATGTGCTGGGCCCCACCGGTGCAGTTGCGATCCCGGAGTTCAACACCCGTTTCACCCGCCAGATGCTGGTGGATACCCAGCCCAAGGACTTTAACACCCTGGTCCGACTTTCTGGTTTCTCCCACGGTACCGATGTGTGGCTGGGCAACGCCAAGGATCTGATCCTGGAGCAAGGTGTCCCTGTTACCTCTACGGTAGGTTGTCGTGACGATATCATGCTCTATCTGATCTCCATGGGTCTGGATCCTAAAATGAGCTTTAAGATCATGGAGTCCGTCCGAAAAGGAAAGGTGAAGAAGGGTGGTTTTGAGCCGGGTTGGCGAGAAGCGATGGAGGAACACGATGTACCGCAGTGGTATATTGAGTCCCTGGCCAAGATCGGCTATTTGTTCCCCAAGGCGCACGCTGTGGCCTATGTTATGATGGCTTTTCGCATTGCCTGGTATAAGGTCCATGAACCTTTGGCCTTCTACGCAACCTTCTTCTCCGTCCGTGCCAAGGCTTTTGACGCGGAATACTGCTGTGCAGGTAAGGAAGCGGTCAAACGGAAGATCCGGGAGATCGAGAACAACAAGGACGCAACTGCCGTGGAGCAGAACCTGATGACTACGCTGGAAGTGTGCTATGAGTTCTATCTTCGGGGATTCCACTTCGACACCATCGATATCTACCGGTCTGATGCCACCAAGTTCCTGATTACGGAAAAGGGCCTTCTGCCGCCCTTTGTCTCTGTTCACGGTTTGGGCGAATCTGCGGCGCTTGACACAGTGGAGAAGCGCAAGGGAAAGAGCTTTATTTCGATCGAGGAATTTTCCCTTTGCTGCAACAAGCTTTCCAAGACGCATATTGAACAGCTCAAAGCGTTGGGTGCTTTTGCGGGCATGGCTGAGACCAGCCAGATCACCCTTTTTTAACAGAAAAACGGTACCCCGTTTGGGGTACCGTTTTTGCTTAGCGTTTTTTATGATTAGCGGAGGGCAGATGAGTGGCTGCATGACGGCCTGCGGTGATGCCGCTGCCAAAGGCCCAGTGGAGATTGAAGCCGCCGCAACTGCCCGCTGCGTCCAGTGTTTCTCCGACTACGTAAAGATCTGGCATGGAACGCACCATGAAGCTTTCTTCGTCTACCTGAGAAAGGGTCATGCCGCCGCCGGTGGTTTGTGCCTGCTGCCAGCCGAGGGGGGTCAGACCTGCGAACTGCCAGTCCTTAAAGGTGCGGGCGAGAGTTGGGAGATCGGAGGGGGAGAGGCGGCCGGGAAGCCTGGTGGCCTTCCAAACCGCGCTTCCGATACGCTTGTGAATAAAGCCGGTCATGAGTTCTTCCGCAGTAGCGCCGGGCATCAGCTTGATCCGCTGGCGGAGGATGTTGACAAGTTCCTGCTCCGTGCAGGAAGGGAAGAGGTCGATGTGGAGAATGGGCCGCCGGGGACCGCCCTTGGGCTTGAGATAATTGGATAGCTGCATAATGACGATGCCGGAGAGACCCTGGTCCGTGAACTGGACCTCGCCCTCTTCCCGGGCGATAAACTTTTCTCCGTCTGTAAGGGTGACCGCGGCTTTGGCACGGATGCCGGCTAAGCCGCTGGGGCGGGGTTTATCGCATTGCGTGGCCACAAGACAAGGATACTCGCTCTGGACGTGCAGGCCCAGGCTTTTCATCAGTTCGCATCCGAAACCGTTGGTGCCGAACTGTGGGCCGGCCTGTCCGCCAAAAGCGCAGATGACACTGCGGGCAGTGAACTGTCCCTGGTCAGTTTCCACGCGGTAACTGCCGTTTTTCTGGGTGATGCTTTTTACGCTGCAGTTGACTTTTATCTCCACACCCAGGCGTTCCAGCCAGTAGAGGAGGAGATTCAAAAAGTCCGTTGCCTGATTGGAGTAGGGGTACACCCGGCCCTCCGGGTCTGTCCGGGTCAGGAGACCGTGGGAATGGAACCACTGCAGGGGGTCCTCCATAGACCCTAGCATCCGTGCCATCGTCTGGGGATCGGAGGAAAAGTAACGCTCCGGAGAAATGCCGGTATTATCCAGATTGCACCGGCCGTTTCCGGTGGCCAATAGTTTTTTGCCGATGCGGGGGTTCTGCTCGATGAGTACCACCTTTGTCCCTGCCGGCGCAGATTCTGCCGCTGAAATTGCTGCTGCAATGCCTGCTGCGCCGCCGCCTAATACCAGGATCTGTTCCATACGCTCCTCCAAAATTGTTCTTTTGTTTTCACTATATCATGTCTGCAGCCTATTTTCAAGAAATGACAGTTGAACCCTTTGATAACTTATATTATAATAATAGAGAAAATTTTTGAAGGAGAACCCTATGTTTAAAGTCATTAAAACCCAGGGCCGTGCCCGGCGTGGAGAGTTTACCTGCGCCCATGGCGGTACTGTCCAGACTCCGGTCTTTATGAATGTCGGCACTCAGGCAGCCATCAAGGGCGGTGTTTCCGCCCATGACCTGAAAGAGGTAGGCTGCCAGATCGAGCTTTCCAATACGTATCATCTCCATCTTCGGCCCGGTGACAAGCTGGTCAAGCAGTTGGGCGGCCTCCATAAGTTCATGAACTGGGATGGCCCGATCCTGACGGACTCCGGCGGTTTCCAGGTTTTCTCCCTGGCTTCTTTGCGGAAGATCAAGGAAGAGGGTGTGTATTTCTCCTCTCACATTGATGGTCACAAGATCTTTATGGGTCCTGAGGAATCCATGCAGATCCAGTCCAATCTGGGCAGCGACATCGCCATGGCCTTTGATGAGTGCGTGGAAAATCCTGCGACCCACGAATACGCCAAAGCTTCCTGTGAACGGACCCTTCGCTGGCTGGAACGCTGTAAGGTGGAGCATGACCGCCTGAATAGCCTTCCTGATACGGTGAACCCTGATCAGATGCTTTTTGGCATCAATCAGGGCGCTACTTTCCCGGATCTTCGTGCTTGGCATATGCAGCAGATCGCGAAGATCGACTGCGATGGCTTTGCCATTGGTGGATTGGCTGTGGGTGAGCCTGCGGAGGTCATGTATGAGATGATCGATGTGGTGGAGCCCTATATGCCCCAGGAGAAGCCTCGCTACCTGATGGGCGTTGGTACGCCCAGCAACATCATCGAGGCTGTCAGCCGCGGTGTGGATTTCTTTGATTGCGTTATGCCTTCCCGGAACGGCCGTCACGGTAAGCTCTTTACCTGGGAGGGAACCGTCAATATCCTGAATGAAAAGTATGCCACCGATGACCGTCCTATCAGCGAGAGCTGTAACTGCCCTGTTTGCCGGAATTTCTCCAGAGCGTATATCCGTCACCTCTTTAAAGCTGATGAGGTGCTGGCTCTGCGTTTTGCTGTTCTCCACAACCTCTATTTCTATAACGAGCTGATGCAGCGCATCCGTGATGCTATCGATGAGGGGACTTTCGATGAATTCCGTGAAAAGTACAGCGGAAAACTGGAGCAGCGGGCATAAAGCGGGAAAAAGTTCTTGCAAAACCTGTTAACTTTGGTATAATAGTCTCATTCTGAATACACAAAAGTAAGGCAAAAAAGGAGTTTTGTAACAATGGATCAGAATATGTCTATGATTCTCATGATGGTGCTTCTGTTCGCAATGATGTACTTCATGATGATTCGCCCTGAGAACAAGCGCAAGAAGAAGCTGCAGGAGATGCGTGACAGCCTGAAGAAGGGCGATACCGTCACCACCATCGGCGGCATTGTTGGTAAGATTGTCCGCGTTACCGATGACACCATCGTCTTCGAGACCAGTGAGGACCGTGTGCGCGTGGAAGTTGCCAAGTGGGCCATCTCCACCACCGGCGTCCAGACCGACGAGGTGCCTGCTGAGAAGAAGTCCAAGAAGGCTAAGAAGGATGCCGTTCCTGAAGAGCCCGTCGCTCCCGCTGAGAAGGCTGACGAGCAGTAATTTGGCATAAAGAAATACTCCCTCTTCATATGTTCCATTAGGAACGTATAAAGGGGGAGTTTTTTTATGGGTAAAACGAAAAAAGAAACAGCGCTTTGGGTGGTATTGACGCAAGGTGGGCTTGTGAGTATTGCGGTGTACTTCTCGGGCCTTTTGGGGCTAAGTGCCTTGGTGACGAAGGGCTCGGTCGGGGAAGGGAGAGCCTTTGTGGTCGTGGTAGCACTGGACATATTGGCCGCCTTTTTGGGAGGGCTTGTGACTGTGCGCCGCACCCCTTGGGGAGGCGCGGTGGCGGGGCTGGTGATGGGAGCTGTGTTTGCGGCGGCTCTTGCCATTGCGGGTCTTGTCTGTTGGGGCAATATCGCAGTGCTGGGCCGGGGCGGTGTGCTGGCGGCCGGAGCGGTTGCCGGCAGCTTCCTGGCGGGACTCGTATGTGGGCGAAAGCGCAAGCGGGGGAAACGGGCGGCACGGCGCTGAGTCTCGACCCCTTGTGAAAATCCACAAAAATGAGGGTGTGCTTCAAGAACCCCTCTCCGGATCGGGTGCTGCGGGGAAGAGGAGGGGCAGGGGGCAGATATGGGGGCAGTGCTTTGTATCTGGCTACCAGATATTCCCTTTGAAATGATGGTTGATGACCTCCTGATGACCCCCGTTTCTGGTGTTTACATAATGCGATTTACATAATATTTGGGCATAACTGACAAAAAACCTTTTTTTACGGTAAACAGCTTGCCAAAATTGGAAAATTCCACTATATTAAAGGGGAACAAGTTTACGTTAACCGCATCATAAGGAACAGTCTGTAGGCATAAGCTGTCTATGGAGGTGAGGCGGTTGACAGTCCAACGGCGGCGCGGAAGCCCGGAGTTGCCGCGCTTGATATTTTTAGCAGTATTTTTCCTGCTGGGTCTTGTTTTCGGACAGGCCATAGCCCTTCGTGTACCGCGGGAGATTTTGGCGGAGTTGAAAGCGTACTTGGGCGAGTTTCTTTGCCTGGAGCATTTGGCCGTATCGGAGACGGTACTGTCTACGTTGCTGCTCTACTTCCGGTATCCGTTGTTGGCTTTTTTATTGGGGTTTGCCTCTATCGGTGTGATTTTCTTACCGTTGACAGGGCTTGCCTTTGGTTTTTTTCTTTCCTTTTCCGTTAGCTGTTTTACGACGATTTTTGGGAGAAACGGCGTATTGCTGGCATTGGCATTGTTTGGTTTTCGCTGCGCGGTCACCATACCGGCCTTTTTCCTTCTGGCGGTCCCGTCTTTAAATGCTTCGGGAACGTTGGCGGGGATCGGAAAAAAGGGGCGGCGGGCGATGCCGGTGGTCTATGGGAAGGAATGCTGGCTTCGTTTGGCGGTGGTCTGCGGCGTGCTTTTCGCTGGTGCGTTGGTGGATTTGATGATCTCGCCTTACTTATTGGATTTTGTGCTCAGGCGCATTTTGAACTGAGAAAGAGAGAGGGAGTGGAGTTTTTGACAAGTGGTGATATTGCGCGCTTTGGCGCCTATCTTGCAGAGGAAAAAGGCTCCTCTCAAAATACCATTTCCTCATATTTACGGGATGTGACCCAGTTTGCGGAGTACCTGCATTCCAGTAAGGATTGCTCTCTTCGTGAGGCGGACAGCGAAATGGTTCAGGATTACATGAACTATACGCAAAATCACGGAAAGTCTGCTGCGTCTGTGACACGGTTTCTGGCTTCTGTAAAGGCTTTTTATAATTTCCTGATCTCCGGCGGCGTGGTTGCGGACAATCCCGCCAAGGGGCTTTCTGCCGGCAAGGTGGAGCGCAAGTATCCCGAGATCCTGACCAGCAGGGAAGTGGAGCTGTTTCTGGACCAGCCCCATTGTGTGGATGATAAGGGATTCCGGGACCGGGCGATGCTGGAGCTTCTTTATGCAACCGGTATCCGGGTCAGTGAACTGATTTCTTTGAACATTGATGATGTAAATCTGGCTGCAGGATATATCCGCTGTACCAGCAAGGGGAAGGAACGCATCATCCCCCTGTATGCGACGGCAGTCAAGGCGCTGCAGGACTATATCCGGGGTGTCCGTCCCGGCTTGATCGCCTCTGGGGAGGAAACGGCCCTCTTCGTGAATATGAATGGCGAGCGTATGAGCCGACAGGGTTTTTGGAAGATTATCAAATATTACCAGGAGAAGGCGGGGATCCAGAAGGATATCACTCCTCATACTCTGCGCCATTCTTTTGCGGTACATCTGTTGGAAAACGGCGCGGATCTTCGTTCCATCCAGGAGATGCTGGGCCATGCGGATATTTCTTCGACCCAGATCTATACCCATGTAGTCAAGCGTCAGCTGAAGGATGTTTACCGGAAGGCCCATCCCAGAGCGTAAGATTATGATAAGCACGGCGTGAGCCGTGCTTATTTTTATATTTTTTGAAAACCGGGAAACAAAATGCGGCTTAGCAGACTCTAATCAATAAAGAAAGGAGGGATGCACATGGGTCGGGAGGAATTTGCGGAGCGTGTCCTGGCGGTCCGGAACCGGCTTTACCGGGCAGCCTATTTGTATCTGGGCAGCGAGGCAGACGCGCTGGAAGCTGTGGATGAAGCGGTATACCAGGCTTTTCGGAACTTGAAAAAGCTCCGGGAACCGCAGTTTTTTGAGACCTGGCTTACCCGCATCCTCATCAACCAGTGCAACAAGGAACTGCGCCGCCGGCGGCGGTTTGCCCGTGTGGAGGAACTGCCGGAAACGATCGCGGCAGAACATTTTGACCACTTGCCATTGAAAGAGGCGATACAGCGTCTCCCGGAGGAATTGCGCAGTGTGATCATTCTGCGGTACTTTGCGGATTACACACAGGCGGAAACCGCGGATACTTTGGGCATCCCTCAGGGGACAGTGGCCACCCGGCAGCGCCGGGCCCTGCAGCTATTGAGATTAGAGCTTGGAGAGGAGGCGAACATATGAACCGCAGCGAAGAATACGCAGCCTTGATAAGTCAGCTTGATGCGATTCCAAATGAGCTTGAAACAACTGTGGAACGCGCAATGAAAAGGGAAAAAACTTTACGATTCAAACGGTTTTGCTGCCGCCCTGCCGTGAGCCTTGCCGCCTGCTTTGCCGCCTTTGTAATGCTGGTGAATGTGTTTCCTACCTTTGCCAAAGCCTGCGAAGATATCCCTGTGATCGGTGACCTTGCAAAGGCGGTGACCTGGTCGCCTTCCCTCACCGCGGCGGTAGAGAACGAGTATGTCCAGCCCATTGGAAAGTCTCAGACGGTGAATGGCATCACCGCTACCATCCAGTACTTGATCGTGGACCAGAAGCAGGTGAATATCTTCTTTACCTTGGATGGCGAGTATGAGAATCTCACCGGCGAGCAGCCGGATTTCATCCCGGAGCAAAAATGCAGCCGCTCTGTCAATAATTTTAATGAACCGCCCGGATCGCTTTTGCGCTATACCTTGAATTATGGCGATGAGGATGTTCCGAGCAGCTTTACCATGACCTTTGGCGTTACTACCTATGAGGAGACGGACTTTGAGGAACGTCCTCCCGAGCAGAGCTGGGAGGACGAGATGCTCCAGCCCAATGA
>JAFOCY010000219.1 GCA_017380995.1 Oscillibacter sp.
ACCATCGAGGAGATCCCCTACGCTCTGCTGCACAAGATCACCGACCGCATCACCCACGAGGTCGAGGGCATCAACCGTGTCCTGTATGATCTGACTCCCAAGCCCATCGGCACCATTGAGTGGGAATAATCCGATATCAGCTTTAAGTCCCGGGGAACCCTGAAACGCAGGGTTCCCCGGGGCTCTTTTCTTTGGATGTATTTTGTCAATAGGTGACTTTATCCAGGATACCGGTGATCTTGGCAATGAGGATGCCGTAGTTGGTAATAGGAACCCCTGCGGCATGGGCGGCGGCAATGCGGGAGAGCACATACTGGCGGTTAAACATACAGGCGCCGCAATGAACGATCAGGTCATAGACAGAGAGGTCCGCAGGCAGGTCCTTGCCGCTGACCATATCCACCTGCAGTCCCGCGCCAAAGCGCTTTTTCAGCATAGCGGGGATCTTCACCCGGCCGATATCCTCCTCCAGCGGCGCATGGGTACAGGCCTCGGCAATAAGGACGCGGCTGTTTTCATTCAGGCGGTCCACCGCCTCCGCGCCGGCCACAAAGGCGCTGATATCTCCCTTGTAGGCGGCCATCAGCACGGAGAAGGAGGTCAATGCACTTTCCGCAGGCTTCTTCTCATAGACCAGGGGGAATACCTGGGAGTCTGTAATGATCAGGGCGGGCGGTGCTTTCAACGCATTCAGGGCGTCGTCGATGCGGTCCGCCGTCACGCTGACCACCACGCAGCTGCCATCCAGCAGGTCACGGATGGTCTGCACCTGGGGCAGGATCAAACGGCCCTTGGGAGCCTGGATATCCTGGGGCATGACCAGCAAAACGGTATCTCCGGGCCGGACCAGATGGGATGCGATGCTGCGGGCAAAGAGATTTTCCGGCAGCAACCGCAGAAGCTGCATCCGCAGCCGCTCGGTGACACCCCCGTCCATCACACTGATGCTCTCTGCCTCCAGCCCCAGCTTCTCCTTCACCGAAGCTGCCAACAGGGCATTATCCCGGTTCAGGTCGGCACGGCTGAGGACACAAAGGACCGGCGTGCCGCTTTCCTTCATAGCGGCCGCCCACTCCCGCTCCATGGCGAGCTCATCCGCAGGGTCAGTGTCGCTGGAGATCAGGAGCACCGCAGCGTCGGTTTCCTTCAGCACGCGGCGGGTCATCTCCACCCGCATTTCGCCCAAGAAGCCCTCATCGTCGTAGCCTGCGGTGTCGATCAGCACACAGGGACCGATGCCGTGGATCTCCATGGACTTATACACCGGGTCCGTGGTGGTGCCGGCCACATCGGACACCAGCGCAACCTTATGTCCGGCAAAGGCGTTGATCAAAGAGGATTTTCCGCTGTTTCGCCGCCCAAAAAAGGAAATGTGCACCCGCTCAGAGCGGGGAGTCTGATTCAATGTTGTGGTCATGGTATTCACCTCTTGGAATAAGTCACCTTTGCGCTTACCCCCTGCAGCTGACCAAGCTTTCCGGAAAGGTTGCTGATGGCAGTCTCCGGCGCATCCATGATCACGCTGATGATATTCACGCTGCGGGCGGGATAGGGCATACCCATGCGGCCAATGATGTACTCACCATATTCATGGAGCATGGCGTTGACTCTGTCGGCGCTGTCCCGGTTCTCGATGATGATGCCCAGAATGGCCAGGCGGGTATTTTCGGTGTTTGCGGTCTGTGTCATAGGACCTGCCTCACTTTCTTGAGTGGTTTCTTCAGGGATCGTATCAATGGCAATGATATCAAAGTACTGGTTAGTGGGAGTTTCCACCTGTCCGATGGCGGTCTCCACCCCAAAGGCGGAGCGCATGTTCTCCTGGGTGATGACTTCATAGGCATCGCCGAAGCAAACGCCGCCCTTTTTATCCAGCAGCAGGGCCTTATCCGCATGGCGCAGAGCGTGGACAGGATAGTGGGTGTTGAAGATGCAGGAGATGCCCTGCTCCGTCAGGGCATGGAGGGTCTTGAGAACGATGAGCTGGTTCTTAAAGTCCAGATTGCTCTCCGGCTCGTCCAAAATGATGATCTGAGGCTCCGAGGCAATGGCCCGGGCGATCAGCACCATCTGCAGCTCACCGCCGGAAAGCTCCGCGCAGGAGCACTCTGCCAGATGGGAAAGCCCCAGCTTTTCCAGAGTAGCGGCCACGATCTGCCGGTCTTTTTCACCGGGTTTTCCGAAAATGCTGTAGCGGCTGCTGCGGCCCAGCAGCACCATATCTTTCACGCTGGCAGACATCACCGCGCCCTTGGCCTGGGGCACATAGGCCACCTTGGAAAATAGCTCCCTCTGGTTCATGGAGGCAATATTCCTGCCATCCAGCAGACTTTCTCCCTCATGCCACTGCAAAAAGCCCATCATGCAGCGCAGAAGTGTTGTCTTGCCTGCACCGTTGGGACCCAGGATCGCCAGCATTTCCCCTTTTTTCACCCGGAAGGAAATACGATCCAGAACCTTTCGTCCGTTGGGATAGCCAAAGCTTCCGTTTTTTACTTCAAATGTCACAGGCTCCACCCCCCGGTCTTTCGCAGCAGGGCAATGAATACCGGCGCGCCGATGATGGCAGTAAGCACAGAAACGGGGATCTCTGTGGGGCTGATGCTGCGGGCTGCGGTATCCACCCAAACCATGAAAACGGCGCCCAAGCTGATAGAGGCCGGGACCAGCAGCAAATTATCGCTGCCCAGGGCCATGCGGCAGATATGGGGGATCAGCAGCCCCACCCAGCCTACCTGGCCGCAGGTGGAAACGCAGGCCGCAACGATCATAGTCCCGGCCAGGGCGGTGATACTGCGAAGAGCGCGCACATTGGAACCGGAGGCCCGGATCTCATCCTCGGAAAGGGGCAGGATGTTCAGCCGCCAGCGAATGGCATACAGCACTCCAACGCCCCCCAGGATGAAGGGCAGGGCAAAGGCCACCGTGCGCCAGGTAGCATTATTGAGGCTGCCCATAAGCCAATAGGTAATGGCGGGCAGTTTGGAATCGGTATCCGCCACCAGTTTTACAAGAGAGATGAGAGCGGAAAAGAGGGAGGAAATGATCATTCCGCCCAAAATCATGGAAGTAAGGGACCGCTCGGAGCCCTTCCCCTGCCCGATCATCATGGTCAGCCCCACGGCGGCAAAGCCCATCAGCAAGGCCGCGATCTGGGTCATGGAAGAACCGGCCCCCAGCAGCAGCGCCAAAACCGCGCCAAAGCTGGCGCCGCCGGCCACACCCAGGGTGTCGGGGGTCGCCATAGGGTTTGCAAAAAGGCTCTGGAACGCAAGGCCC
>JAFOCY010000033.1 GCA_017380995.1 Oscillibacter sp.
ACCCATGACGATGCCGGGCTGGTCGGTCAAAACAAAATCCTGATGGACCTGGTTTTCATGGAAGCGGCGGATGTTGTCCGCTGCCATCTGGAGTGTCACACGGAAGTCCTCCTCCACCTGCTCCCAGGCGGAGGCGATCTCCCCCTCCGTGACCTGCAGGGTGTCCAGCTCCACGCCGTCAAAGCGCTTTGTGTATTCCTTCAGGGCCTCGTCGCCCCGTTCCCGGACAGCGGATATCACCTCATCCACAGCCCGGGAAACGTCCTCCTCGGCCTGGATATCCCGGTTCAGGATCTGCTCCGGAGAAATTTTATCAAATTCATAAATGGGGATCATGCCATCACCTCCGTAAGCTTTGCGAGGAGCGTATCGATCTCGGCGCCCTTGAACTGGTAGCTGGCCCGGTTTGCGATGAACCGGGCGGAGATGGGCATAAACTCCGTGAGGACCTTCAAATCGTTTTCCTTCAGGGTGGTGCCGGTCTCCACAATGTCCACAATCACATCGCTAAGGCCCAGAATGGGGGCCAGCTCGATGGAGCCGTTGAGCTTGATGATGTCGATATCCCGGCCCTGGGCGGCGTAATAGCTCTTGGCGATGTTGACAAACTTGGTGGCCACCCGCAGGGCCCGGCCGGAGTCTTCTACGAAGTTGTTGGGTCCGGCCACGCACATCCGGCACTTGCCAAGGCCCGTATCCAAAAGCTCGTAAACGTCGGCTCCGGACTCGGCCAGGATGTCCTTGCCCACGATGCCGATATCCGCCGCGCCGTGCTCCACGTAAATGGCAACGTCGCTGGGCTTCACCAGGAAATACCGGATGCCGGCGGCTTTATTTTCCACCACCAGTTTACGAGTGTCGTTGTAGTTTTCCGGGCAGCCGTAGCCCACGGAGGCCAGGAGGTTATAGACCTTATCGCCCAGGCGGCCCTTGGGCAGGGCCACATTCAGCATCACCTTTTCGCTGCCGCGCTCCTCCTTCACCTCCCGGTCCAGTTCATCCAGGTACAGCGCAAAGCCCACGGCTCTTGCGCCCTTGCGGAACTGGGCGGCCAGGGGGTCATACTGTCCTCCCTTGAGGACCGCCCGGGGGATGCCGGAGAGGAAGCCCCGCAGCACCAGGCCGTTATAATATTCCATGTCGCCTGCCAGGGACAGGTCCACCTTTACGGCTCCCGCCTTCCCGGCGGCGGTGAGGGTCTCAAAGAGGGTCTTCAGCTCCCCAAGGGCGTCCCCCATGGGGGCGTTGAGGGCCAAAGGCTCCGCCGCTGCCAGGACCTCCTGCCAGGGGCCGGAGAGGCTGCTGAGGCGGCACAGGGCGTCGGTTCCCTGCTTGCTCAGCCCCGCGGAAGCGGCGGTCTTTTGCAGCTCGTGGCGGTTCTTATCCCGGATGCAGGCCAGGAGCTTGCCCCGAATAACCTCGGGCGCGCCCACGGCGTCCAGAAGGCCCGTCAAAAAGCCCATGTGGCTCACTTCCAACACGAAGGGCCGCTCCATGACTTCCAGGCTTTCGATGGCAAGACCCACCGCCTGGGCCGTTACACTGTCGTCCACCGCGCCGATGCACTCCAGGCCCATCTGGCTGATCTCCTTGAAGGTGTGGCTCTCCTGGCTGGGGCGGTACACGTTCTCACTGTAGTAAAAGCGGCCGCACGTCCCCTCCTCCACCTGGGCGTTCTTGGCAACAGAGAGGGTGACGTCGGGCTTGAGGGCCAGGAGGCGGCCATCCAGGTCCGTAAAGGTGATGACCTGCTCGCTGGACAGAAAGCGGCGGTTCTCCTGGTAAAGGCCGTACTCTTCAAAGCGGCCCATATGGTACTGGCGGAAACCCGCCTTTTCGTATAAAAGACGCAGGCGCAGCGCGGCGCGCTCCTGGGGACGAAGGATGTTCAGGTCCAGTTCCATGGGATATACCTCCTGGCAGGATGTTTGATGGGGGTAGTATAATACATTTCGCTACCGAAGTAAAGTGGTAATTCGGTAATTGAAGAAATTTTTTTAGGTGTGCAAAAGAGACCAATGGTATTACCTGGATTTTACACCTATTTTCTTCGCTTTGCAATCATCCAATGATGGCGGCGAGCCTTCTCTGGGGGTCCAGGTCTTCCGCTCGCCCGGCATGATAGGGCAGCGCTCCGAACAAGGGGGCAAACTCCCCCTGCTGCAGCGTCTCCACTGCCCCCAGCAGGGCCTCCGCCAGCCGTTCGTTCTCCCGGTGGACCAGGGCGGCCCAGGTGTAGAAGGGCTCTCCTTCCGCGATCCGGGTAAAGTCCTCCAGCTCCTCCGATGCGGGAAAAATGTCGATCTCTCCCGCCGCCGCGGCATCATACAGCGCCTCCCGGCTCTCATATTCCGTCACGTCCGCAAGGTCCGAAAGGCCGTTTCCCTCATAGTGGTCCGCAAGCCACAGCTCGATGGCCTGCTCCCCTGCCGCCGTGCCCCAGCGGGCGCGGTCCAGCTCCGCCCAGGTGGGGGACTTACGGCCGGAGAGATTTTTGCCGTAGTCCGTGTCCGTGGTGTAAAGGTCCATTCTCTGCTCCCCGGCAAGAAGGGCCACCTGGGGATAGCCTTCGGCCCGGACCAATTCCTCCACCGGCAAAAAGGCCAGGTCCACCCCGCCTTCCTCCACCGCCTGGACCGTGGAGGCACAGGAGCCGGACATGGTGACGCTCACGCGCTCCACCTCCACCCCTTCTTCCGCCAGGGTCTCCCGGAGCTGCTGGGGCAGCTCCTTTACCGCCTGCATCAGCACGGCGGCATCGGCGCTGTGGCGCAAAAACTCCACCGCCAGCTCCTCCAGCACCAGGGGCTTCTCTTCTTCCACAGAGGCGGAGGCCGCCGGGGCGGATACAGCAGGGGTCTCTTTTTTTCCGCAGCCCGTCAGCAGCAGGCTGAGGGCCAACACAAGGCAGATTTTTTTCATATTCGGCTCCTTTTCTCACGGGGCGGCTGGACTTTCCGCCGCCGCTTTGGTATATTGTTCTTGCAACGATTTTACCATCTCGCGGCCTGCACCGCAAGGCCGCCATTTTAAGGAGGACATTCCCATGATGACTTTAGGCGAAAACTGCAAGGTCGTGGATACCTGCATCCAGAACGGCAAGGGCGAATGCCACATCAAGCACCTGACCGACAAGGCCGCCATGTACGACAACGCCCGTATGTTCGCCCATGTGACCATCCCCGCAGGCTGCTCCATCGGTGACCATCCCCACAACGGCGAGACCGAGTTCTATTACATCCTCAAGGGCGAGGGCCGCTTCAACGACAACGGCGAGGAGAAGACCGTCCACGCCGGCGACATCTGCGCCACCGGCTACGGCGAGGTCCACGGCATCGAGAATGTCGGCAGCGAGGACCTGGAAATGATCGCCCTGATCGTGCTGGAGAAGTAATATCCAATAAAAAAGAGCGGCAATGCCGCTCTTTTTTTGCGCCCTCAGGGACGAATGATGTAGTTTTCTTTCCGCTCCTTGGGCGCGGGGACCTCGCCTTCGGCGTAGCCCAGGATGCAGTAACCAACGCCCTTGAAGCTCTCACCAAGGCCCCACTTTTCAAGGTAGGCCCTGCCTTCGGGGCGGTCAAAGGTCTCGCCGCAGCGGTTGATCCAGCAGGAGCCCACCCCCAGGGAGGCGGCAGCGTTCATCAGGTTCCCCATGACCAAAGAGCCGTCCTTCAGCCAGTTATAGGAAGTGCTGTCCGCCAGAACGGCGACGACGGTGGGCGCGCCGTAGAAGGGGTCCGTGCCGGGATTGCCCTGAATTTCCGCATTGATCTTGGAGAGGGCGGCGATGGTCTCCCGGTCCTGCAGCACCACCATCACGGCAGACTGCTTGCCCATGCCGCTGGGGGCATAGGTGCCTGCCTCCAAGATGGCATCAAGCTCCGCATCTTTGATCTGCTCTGCCTTGTAGCGGCGGATGCTGCGCCGCTGCTTCAAAAGCTTCAAAACTTCGTTCATAAAACAGCCCTCCGAACTTGAGAAATCTTTAAAATAAGAGTATCATAAAAGGGAAAAACTTGCAAGGAGTGATCCCCATGCTGCTTTCCCGCCGCACCGAACAATTTACCGACTCCGTCATCCGCCGCATGACCCGCATCTCCAACCAGTACGGAGCCGTGAACCTCTCCCAGGGCTTCCCGGACTTTGACCCGCCCCAGGCCATCATGGACCGCCTGGCGGAAGTGGCCCACCGGGGACCCCACCAGTACGCCATCACCTGGGGCGCGCCCAACTTTCTGGAGGCCCTGGCCCGCAAGCAAAGCCGCTTCATGGGACGCCCCATCGACTCCAGCACCGAGATCGTGGCCACCTGCGGCTCCACGGAAGCCATGATGTGCGCCATGCTCACCGTCACCAACCCCGGGGACAAGGTCATCGTCTTCTCCCCCTTCTATGAAAACTACGGCGCGGACACCATCCTCTCCGGGGCGGAGCCCATTTATGTCCCCCTGAATCCCCCCACCTTCACCTTCGACCCCGAGGTTTTGGAGGACGCCTTCCGCCTCCATCCCAAGGCCCTGGTCCTGTGCAACCCCTCCAACCCCTGCGGCCGTGTCTTTACCCGCGCGGAGCTGCAGATCATCGCGGACCTTGCGAAAAAGTACGATACCTACGTCATCACCGACGAGGTCTATGAGCACATCCTCTACGCACCCCACCAGCACACTTACTTTGCCACCCTCCCCGGGATGTGGGAGCGGACCATCTCCTGTTCCTCCCTCTCCAAGACCTACTCCATCACCGGCTGGCGATTGGGCTACATCATCGCCCCCGCCCCCATCATCGACCGGGCCCGGAAGGTCCACGACTTTCTCACCGTGGGCTGCGCCGCGCCCTTGATGGAGGCTGTGATCCCGGCGCTGGAATTCGGCCAGGACTACTATGATGACCTTGCTGCCAAGTACGCCCACAAGCGGGAGCTATTTTTAAAGGGCCTGGACGATCTGAAGATCGCCCACACCGTGCCCGAGGGCGCCTATTACATCATGCTGGATATCGGAGAGTTTGGCTATGAGAGCGACCTCACCTTCTGCGAGGACCTGGCGGCAAAGGTGGGCGTGGGTGCTGTTCCCGGCTCCAGCTTCTTCCGGGAGGATGTGAACCACCTCATCCGCCTCCACTTCGCCAAAAACGACGAGACCCTCTGCGCGGCGCTCAACAAATTGGAAAACATCAAAGTGCTGAAAAAATAAGCTGAAAAAAGGACCGACATCTGTCGGTCCTTTTTGCTTAGTGATTACCGCAGGAGTGGCTGCCGCAGCCGCTGCTTCCGCAGGTGTGGCCGCCCTCGCCATGCTCGTGATCATGGTGGGAACAGCGGACGTTGGGGTTATAATCCAGAGCGCCTGCCAGCAGGGCCGCAACAGCCTCGTCTGCATTGCCGCTGACGCCGCCGTAGATCTTGATGCCGGCCTCGCCTAGGGCCATCTGGGCGCCGCCGCCGATGCCGCCGCAGATCAGGGTATCCACCTTATGGGCGGCCAGGAAGCCTGCCAGAGCACCGTGGCCGCTGCCCATGGTATCCACCACAGCGGAAGCGCCCACAGCGCCATCCACCACATCGTAGATCTTGAACTGAGCGGTGTGGCCGAAGTGCTGGAAGATGGTTCCGTTTTCGTAAGTAACTGCAATTCTCATGGTATTGGTTCCTTTCTCGTTCAGTTTGAAATTCCCGCGGCCGCAGGGAACGGCGCAGGGGGAGGATCCATCGCAAAGGCGGTAATTGCCGCCGGAGATGACCAGTCCCTTTCCCTCCACCACCATCCGGGCAAGCTTGCGCCGGGCGGACTCGTAGACCTCCGTCACCGTGGTGCGGGAGACCTCCATCCGCTCCGCGCACTGGCTGTGGGTCAGGCCCTCCAGATCCACCAGGCGGATGGTCTCATATTCGTCCAGGGTCAGCGTCACCTGCGCCTGGGCTTCCCCGCCCACCGGTCCAAAGACGGCATAGTCCGGAAAGGCGCAGATCCTCCGGCAGCGCTGGGGTCTTGGCATGGTCATCACCCCCCGATGTTTTCGACATATGTCGATTATACGCCAATGGTTTCCAAATGTCAACAGGTCATGCCAATTCCTTGAAATAGGGTCTGGCAAACTCCAAAAACCGCTGGGCCGCCGGGCTCATAGCGGGGTCCGTGGCAATGCCGATCTCCACCAACTGGGGCGGGTCCAGGGGCAAAAACTTCACGCTGCCGGACCAAAGGCGGCTGTTTAAGGCATTGTTCATGCTGATGCCAAGGCCCGCCTCCACCATAGAGTAGGCAGCATGAACGTCAGAGATCGTATACTGAGTATTGGGACGGATGCCCTGCCGGGCAAAAACATTGGCATTATCCGTCTCGATGCCGCTGAACATTTCAATGAAAGGCTCCGTCTCAAAGGAAGCAAGCGGCACGCTCTCTGCCTGCGCCAGAGGATGGGAGGCGGGAACCATCGCCATCAGCGGGTCCTGGCACAGGGGGATCCAGCCGTGGTCGCCGCCCCGCTTGGAGATGATACAAAAGTCCACCTCCCGCCGCTCCAGCTGATGGGCCAGCTCCAGGCTGTAGGCGCTGGAATAACGGATCTGGATGCCGGGATATTGCACCCGGAATGCCTCTGCCACCCGGCTGAGCCAGCTGTACCAGGTGTGGTAGGCAAGACCGATGGTAACTGTGCCGGTCTCCGCGCCCCGGATGCGGCCGGAAAGCTGGCTCAGCTTATCGGCGGAGAACACCAGTTCCCGGATCACAGGAATCATCTCCTCACAGCTTTTGGTGGGCACAACGCCCTCCCGGCGGCGCACCAGCAGGGCAAAGCCGTGTTCTTCCTCCAAAGCCGCCATCATCCGGCTGATGCCGGAGGGGGTATATCCCATGGCCTCTCCCGCCGCCGAAAGACTGCCCTTTTCAATGGCGCAAAGAAGCGCCCGGTAGCGTTCCAGTTCCATACAGACCTCCTTTGACAAATCCGCAAAGTTCTTTTTCTTAACATTCACTTTACGCAAAGCGTAGCACCATTGTATAATCTTGTCAATCCCACCGACAAGGAGACCTCTCCATGAAAAACCGTGACCTGACCCAAGGGAGCCTTTCCCTTCATCTTCTGCGCCTGGCCTTCCCCCTGATGCTGGGCAACATCCTCCAGCAGATGTACAATACCATCGCCTCCCTGGTGGTGAACCGCTACGCGGGAGCGCTGGAGTACGCCGCCACCGGTGTTTCCTCCTCGGTGATGAACCTCTTCCTCTTCATCGTCATCGGCGCCTGCACGGGCATCTCCGTCCTCTTCTCCCAGGAGTACGGCGCGGGAGACCTGGCCGCCTTCCGCCGCCAGCACTTCATCTCCCTGGTCTTCGGCCTGGGGGCAACGGCGGTGATCAGCGTGGTATCCATTTTGTGCCTGCCGGCGCTGCTGCGCGCCATCCAAACCCCGGAGGAGCTCTTCTCCTACACCCGGGTGTACCTCACCATCGTGCTGGCCAGCCTCCCCGCAGCCTTTCTCTATAACCTCTACAACGCCCTTTTGCGGTCCGTAGGCAGCACCGGAGCGGCCCTTGGCGTATTGACCCTCTCCGTAGGGCTGAACCTGGCGCTGTCACTGCTGTTCGTGGCAAAGCTCTCCATGGGTATCGCCGGCGCCGCCTGGGCCACCGCCATCGCCCAGACCTTCTCCGCTGCCGCCTGCTTTTTCTATCTCTATAAGGCCCATCCGGCCCTGATCTTCACCAAAGAGGACTGCCGCATGGACCGCGAGCTTTTAAAGCGCACCGCCCACTTCAGCTTCGTCACCGCTATGCACCAGTCGGGCCTGTACCTGGGCAAGCTCCTGGTCCAGGGCGCGGTGAACTCCATGGGCACCGACCTGATCTCCGCCTATACCACCACCACCCGCATCGAAGGCTTCGCCAACTCCGCGGGCGACAGCTGTGCCGCCGCCACCGGCGTGCTGGTGGCCCAGAACCTGGGCGCAAAACAGGATGAGCGGGTGAAAAAGGCCTACAAGACCACCCTCCTCATCAACGCCGCCCTGGGCCTTGTGTGCACCGTGGTGCTCTATGTGTTCGCGCCCCAGTCCTCCGCCTGGCTCCTGGGTGAGAGCAGTGGCGTAGCCTTTGAAAACGCCGTTTCTTACCTGCGTACCGTTGCGCTGTTCTATGTCCTGTGCTACACCGGCAACGCCTTTGTGGGGTATCTTGACGGCATCGGCAAGGTGACGCTGCCCCTCATCGGCGCCTGCAGCCACATTTCCATGCGCGCCCTCCTTTCCTGGCTGTGGATCGCCGGCATGGGCCTCAATGCCGTGGCCCTGGCAACGGGCATCGGCTGGATCTGGTGCAACCTCTTCTGGCTGGTATGCTGTATGGTCATCCACAAAAAGCAAAAAGTCAGCGTATAAACCAAGGGCAGCCGATGGCTGCCCTTTTCAACTTGTCAAAGACCCCGTAGGGTTTCGCCGCTCCGGCGGCGAAAGAAGCGTAAACTATTTTCGGCCGCGGCGTGTACGTGGACGAAAATACTTCTCACCCTGCAAACGTGCGCGGCGTCTCACGCAAGCCGCGTGCGCTGCAGCAGGGTGCAAATCTTTTTGTCAAAAAAGCCTCAGCTTTTTTGACAGTCTCAAAAGGGCGGCCGCTATGGCCGCCCTTTTCCCGCAGAAATCTTCCCGATCCCCCTTGTAAATGTCTGAAATCATGGTATAATATGTGAATTGCAAACGTAATTCCCCCGAAATACCAAGGAAAACAGGTGAATTTTATGAGTTATACAAAAATCGCGGCCATCTTCGCTGACGCAGACCAGCTGGACGGCAAGGAAGTAAGCGTCGGCGGCTGGGTCCGCACCATCCGTGACATGAAGGGCTTTGGCTTCATCGAGCTCAACGACGGTTCCTGCTTCAAGAACCTCCAGGTGGTCATGGAGTCCGCCGCCCTGGAAAACTATAAGGAGATCGCCTCCCAGAACGTGGGCGCCGCCCTCATCGTCCGCGGCAATATCAAGCTCACCCCCGGCGCCAAGCAGCCCCTGGAGCTCAAGGCCGCCGAGATCGCCGTGGAGGGCGTCTCCACCCCCGACTATCCCCTGCAGAAAAAGCGTCACAGCGTGGAGTTCCTGCGCACTATCCAGCACCTGCGCCCCCGCACCAACCTCTTCTCCGCCGCTTTCCGGGTCCGCAGCGTTGCCGCCCACG
>JAFOCY010000220.1 GCA_017380995.1 Oscillibacter sp.
GAGACATAGAAAGGCGTACAGAGGCCAGAGCCTTCACACTGGGGTGGAGACCAAAGGAGCCGCCAATCAAAAACACCAAATGGCTCTGGCCTTGGTTGGCCCCTTGGGCCATGAGCTTAGCCAGGGCTTCGCTGGACATGGTCTTGCCCTCTACGCACATGGCAATAATGGTGGCGGAAGAGGGAAGCTTTGCCTTGATGGCGTCTCCCTCCTTGGCGAGGGCTGCTTCGATCTGAGCAGGGGAGGGATCTTCCGGAAGGCGGTCTTCCGGAAGTTCGATGATATCAATTTTGCAGAAGCGGCCCAGCCGCTTTACATATTCCGCAGCGGCCTCGGTATAGAATTTTTCCTTCAGCTTGCCTACGCAAAGAATGGTTACTTTCTGCATACAGCCTCCTGGATCACATGAGTGCAGCTCAGCTCATTTCGGGGGGCGACGGAAAAAACAGGGGAGAGTCCGGCGGCATTCATCGCCCGTTCCACGGCATTTTTGGCCATGGCAGGGGTATTGTTCTCCTGGCTCAAATGGGCCAGGATCAGTTCGGATGTCCCGCTTTGGGCCAGTTCCACGGCAAAGCGGGCGGCATCTTCATTGCACAGATGGCCTTCCCGGCCTAAGATACGGGATTTGAGATAGTAGGGATAGGGGCCGCTGCGGACGGCTTCCACATCGTGGTTCGTCTCCAATACAGCAAGATCCACACCGGGTAATACCTCCCGGGCCTCCTCGGTTACATAGCCGGTATCCGTCAGGATGCCAAAGCTACCGTCCGGACTATCCAGCCGGTAGCCGCAGCTGCCGGGAGCGTCATGGGAGGTGGGGAAAGCGGTGACGGTACACCCACCAAGGGTACAGCCCTGCAGATTGGGGAGTTCTTCCAGACGGTGGCGGATCCCCGCCAGGCGGTTTTCCAGTTCCCGGCAGGTGCAGCCGGAGCCGAAAATGGGGAAGGTGCTGCGTTTTAAAAGGGTCTGCACCCCTGCAATATGGTCGCTGTGGCAGTGGGTGATGAGCAGGCCATCCAGATCTTCCAAGCCAAGGCCCAGCTCTTTCAAAGCCGTGGTAATGCGGCGGCAGGAAATGCCTGCATCCACTAAAAGGTGGGTACTGCCGCAAGAAAAAAGCAGCGAATTTCCGGAAGAACCGCTGGCAAGTGTATGTACAGTGGTCAAGGTTACCTCTTTCAAACAGAAAACAACTGCCGGGGAGACCGGGTCCCCTCCGGCAGATGCCTGAAGTCTTATTTTAACCGATACGGGCAGCGGAAACAGCGTCTTCCTCTTCCGTTTCCACAGAGTGGATGCTGGCGCCAAGAGCCCGGAGCTTGGCGATAATATCCTCATAGCCGCGCTCAATATACTGCACGCCGCTGATCTCGCTTTCACCGTGGGCTGCCAGGGCCGCGATGACACAGGCGGCACCGGCACGAAGGTCATAGGCCTGGATCGGTGCGCCGGTGAGATGGTCCACGCCTTCCACAACGGCAGTCTTGTCATCCACCTGGATGTTGGCTCCCATGCGCTTGAGCTCGTCCACATAGCGGTAGCGGCTGTTCCACACGCTCTCCGTCACCAGAGAAGTGCCTTTGGCAAGGGACAGCACTGCCGTGATCTGGGGCTGCATATCGGTGGGGAAGCCGGGGTAGGGCAGGGTCTTGATGTTGGTGCGCTGGAGGTCGCCGGTGCGGCGGACCAGGAGTGTATCTTCACGCTCCTCCACTTCAACGCCCATCTCCACAAGCTTGGCGGTGATACAGTCCATGTGCTTGGGAATGATATTCTTCACCAGCACCTGACCGCCGGTCGCGGCCACGGCTGCCATGTAGGTGCCTGCTTCGATCTGATCGGGGATGATGGCATAGGTACCGCCCCGCAGGCGGTCTACGCCCTGGATCTTGATGGTGTCGGTACCGGCGCCGCGGATATTGGCGCCCATGGAGTTGAGGAAGTTGGCCAGGTCCACGATGTGGGGCTCCTTGGCACAGTTTTCAATCACGGTGTTGCCCTCCGCCATGGCGGCGGCCATCATGATATTCATGGTAGCGCCTACCGATACAACATCCAGGTAAATGTTGGCACCCTTCAGGCGGCCGCTATCGGTAAAGGAGCGGATGAAGCCACCCTCTACGACCACTTTGGCGCCCAGAGCGGTAAAGCCCTTTACGTGCTGGTCAATGGGGCGGACACCGCCAAAATTACAGCCGCCGGGCATAGCAACTTCGGCCTGGCCAAAGCGGCCGAGCAGGGAACCGATCAGATAATAAGAAGCCCGGATCTTCCGGCTCAGCTCATAATCCGTGCGGGTGGAATGGATATGACTGCAGTCGATCTCCACCGTATGAGGATTGATGGAACGGATCACAGCGCCCAGACGCTCCAGAATGCGCAGGCTCATGGTAACGTCAGAGATCTGGGGAATATTTTCAATACGGCAGACCCCGTCCACCATCAAGGCGGCGGGGATGATGGCAACAGCAGCATTCTTTGCGCCGCTGATCTCCACTTCACCAAACAGGGGTTTTCCACCCTGGACAATGTATTTCGTCAAAATTTTGACCCTCTCTTAAAGACAGATATTTGAACAACCGCTTACAGTTTGCCCAACTCATAGTGGGCTATACCGGCGGTAAAAATCAGGTTTCCATATTTATTGAACAGCAATGACCGCAAAAATGGCCATGATACTTCAATCTAACTGTATCATACCACATGGGGAAGCGGATTGTAAAGGCTTCGGCGGTGTTTTCTCAAAAGAAAAAGGGTTAACCGACAGTGATCGCACCGGTAGAACAGTTGACATAATAGCTGGCGATGTCTGTCACGATGCACCAGGCACCCCCAAGGACCATAGGGGCGGAAGGGGTGTTTTGGAGTTCATAGCAGCGATAGGTGCTCAAAATGGAGGAGCCCACGGTGCCTTCTTCACGGCGCATCTGCTGGAAGGCGGTAAGGGCTGCGGAGCAGGAGAGGAGGTCTTCCTCCATGATAGGGGTGCCTTCAGAGGGAAGGAGCGTGCCGGAAAGGCTGGTGAGACGGCCTTCGGTTATGGAGAAGGTCAACACGGCGTTGTAGACCGGATGCTTCTCAAATTCATATACAGCGGTTGCTGCGCCGGTGCCCACCTCATCCAGGGCAAAAACGGGGGCGGAAAAAGAAAAACTGCGACAGAGGTTTTTGCAGAAAGCCTCCGTATCCTCGGGGAAGTGGAAAAGGAGGGCGTCAAAGCTGCCGCTGGAGCGAAATTCCACAACGCCGGCGCTGCTGCGGTAGGTGTTGATGCCGCCCTGGGAGGTTTCCTCAAGGGCTTCGCCCAAAAGGACACGGGCAAATTCCATCTCCCGCTGGGGGCTGCGGGTCATGGAGATACCGGTCGGTGCATCGGCCCAGGAGATGGCGCTTCGTTCCAGGGTAATATCGCTTGCGGCAAAGAGTTCCACCAACTCGTCCTCTGTGCGGCGCAGCATCCCGTATTCTTCGGATTTTCGGTATAACAGGGAACTGAGAAGGGAGATATTCACCAGAACCAGGATCAATATGATGATATTTTTTAAACGGTAGCGTTCCATGGTGCGTCTCCTTTCTGCAAAGATCATTCACAAAGCCACTGAGGGCTGACAGTTTCCTCTCCAGGATCAGCATAGCCAATGAGGAGTTCTGCCCCCGGTCTCTGGGAGGCGATGGCCAGGGCCTGGTGGAAGGGAAGCAGCAGAGAAGTTTCTTCTGCTGTGTGGTATTGGCGGGGGAGAAAAGCGAGGGAGGCTACCACGTTTCCTGAAAGTGTTACTTTGGCCGCCGCAGTACCGCTGGAAAAACGGATCGGCACACCGTTATATTGGTAATCAAAGGTCAGGGAGGTAGCATTTCCACTGCGGGATACGCTTTTGAGGTAGAGCTTTGCCTCACTTTCCGCAGGGAGAAGGCGGTTTAAAAGCGAATGGGTTTTTGTAACAGCGTCCCAGAGCGGGGGAGACTCCTCACCACCGTGTCCGATGGTCAGGGCCTGGCTGCCGCCGCTGCGGTAGGAGAGGGAACCATCTTCCCGGATGCGGAGGGTGCGGTCGCCGTCTACGATGACCTCTGTGCCGCCATCTTCCGTCCAGCGGGTCTGGGTATGGGGATTGAACTCCAACGCAGAGAGGATGGCATCAGAGGCAGTAAGAGGACTGGAAGCTGTCAAAAGAGGCAGGGCCGGGTCCGTCTCCGGAAGGAAGAGAGAGAGGGGGGAGAGCGCTTGGGCGTATGGGGCATAGTCTTCCTGGGCATCAAAAGCGAACATGGCGTTGCCAAGCTCAAAGCGGCCGATCAGCTCATCCAGAATAGAGGAGGAGAGGGCGGTGGTACAGGTGAGGGTGCGTCCTCCGTGGTCCCAAAGATACAGCTGGACACGGTCTCCTTCCTGGCCGGTCACCACCAGATGCCTGGCAAAGATGGAATCATCACCTTCCACGCCCACAAGGCCGCCCAAGATAGACAAAGGCAGAGAGGTCAGAAAATCATAGTACACAGAGGGGCCGGAAAGGGCGGAAAGCAGATCTGCCTGGGTACAGGCGGTATATACCTGGGCAGAGCCGAGGACTTCTCCAAGGAGAGATCCAAGAGGAGAAAATTCCTCGGAGGCAGTGGCTGTAGTGAGGGTAATGCTTCCGTAACGGCCGTAGGAACCGCTGACAGCCACCCGTACGGGAGCCGTGAAAGAGGAATCTTCCAGGGAAGAAGGGGTAGATACGGCAGCGGTATCCCGAAAGGAGGGGAGTTCTAACGCCCGGTTATAAAGCTGGGTCTGGGCCAGAAGCAGCACGGCGGAAAAGGAGAGCAGTGTGATGGCAATGTTTTGCCGAAAATCCCGGCGGCTGCGCTGTTTTGCGTCCATAACTGTTCTCCTTTCATAAATATTACTGGGTGATGGGAAGGGTCAGGCGGATGGTAGTGCCGGGGCCCTCGTGATCAGCCAGGGCCAGGGTGCCGTGGTGGCGCTGAACGATCTCCCGGGCAATGGACAGGCCAAGGCCGGTGCCGCCGGATTCCCGGGAGCGGGCCTTGTCAACACGGTAGAAGCGTTCGAAAATGCGTTCCCGGTCTTTTTCCGGGATGCCGATGCCGTTATCACTGACTTCCATCCAGACAGTGTCCGGCAGAGCGCCGGCGGTGACGCGGATGCAGCCCCCATCGGGGGTATATTTGATGGCGTTGCCCACAATATTCATCATGACCTGCTCCAGCCGGTTTCGGTCACCTACGATCAGGGGCAGTTCTCCTGCGCCCTCATAGGTCAGGGTGTGCTGGCGCTGCTTGGCATTCAGGGCGCTGGATCGGATGACACTGGCGATGGCCTCGTTAAAGGAGAAGCGGGAGAGGACCATTTCCGCATTGCCTGCATCCAGCCGGGAGAGGGTCAGAAGATCCTGGACGATATTGGTCATGCGGTCTGTTTCGGTGATGATGATATCCAGGAAGTTTGTTTCCATTTCGGGAGGGATGTCCCCGGCGGCGCAGCGGAGGGTCTCGGCGTAGCTTCTTACGTTGGTAAGAGGGGTGCGCAGCTCGTGAGAGACATTGGCGACAAATTCCTTTCGCCGTTCTTCGTTCCGGTGGTGTTCCGTCGCATCATGGAGGACCACCAGTACGCCGCCGCTGGAATCACCGGAGAAGGGGGCCAGGTACAGTTCCAGATGCTTGTCCCCGGCGATCATCTCATGCTCCAGGAAGTTAGGGCGCTGAAGAGCAGTGACCTGCTCAAAGGGGAAAATCTCGCCAAAGAGGTCGGTATAGCTTCCCTCAATGCTGCGCTGAAGCATGGAAGAGGCGGCAGGGTTGCAGTGGATGAGTTCGCCGTGGTGGTCGAAGGCCACCACGCCGTCGGTCATGTGGAGAAAGAGGGTATCCAGCTTGTTGCGTTCGTTTTCCATGGCGGCCAGAGTATCCTGCAGGACGCCGGCCATTTCGTTGAATGTTCCGGTAAGGATACCGATCTCATCATCGGATTCGATGGGAAGCTCGCTGTCAAAGTCACCGGCAGCCACCTTTTCCGCGCCTGCCGTCAGCTTCTCAATGGGGCCCACCATGGTCTTGGACAGGAGGAAACTGAGCAAAACGGAAATGAGAAGGCCAATAAAGAGGGCCTGGGTGATGATGCCGATCAGCTGGTCATTCAGCTCTGTAACGGTATCTTTGGTATCCAGGATATAGATGATGTAGGCGTTGTCTCCTCCCATGATGGGAATGGCCACGTCCATAAATCCGCTTGCAATGCTGCTCTGGTCACCAACGAAGGTCTCGTCAGCGCGGAGGATAGCGTTGCGGGCAGAAAGGAGATTGGCGCTTTGCTCACGGGGGAGGTCGCTCTCCTCGGCGGAGCCGGCAAGGTAGGAACCGCTCTCGCCGCTGAGGATAAAGAAGTTGCGGGTATGATAGTCGATACCCAGGGAGCCGGCGTTGGCGTCCAGCATATCCCGCAGCAGTTCCACGCTGCCGCTTTCCGCAGCCCGGCGCAGGGAGGATACGGTGTCCTCCCGCTCCTGGCCGAAGACGCTGTCGATCTGCTGGTAGAAAGTATCAATATAGAAGCTGGAGACACTGGTGGTCAAAAACGCACCTACCACTGCCATCAGTGATGAGATGAGCAGCAGCAAGATCAGCGTCAGCTTCATATGAAGGCTTCGGAACATTTCCTCACCGTCCTTTCCTTGCAGGGGGATGAAATCCCCTCTTTAAACTGAAAAATAGTAGCCGGCGCCCCGCCTTGTTAAGATATAGACGGGATTTGCGGGGTCTCTTTCGATCTTTTCACGCAGGCGCCGCACCGTTACATCCACGGTGCGCACATCATCGCCAACATAGCCGTAGTTCCACACCTGCTCCATCAGGTCCACACGGGAGTAAACCTTATTGGGATGGCTGGCCAGGAACGTCAGCAGCTCATATTCACGTTGGGTCAGATCAATGGCTTTTCCGGCGCGGTATACCTGATGGCTGTCCGTATTGATGGAAAGGTCCCCGGAAACAGGCATGGAGGTCTCGGCGGAGGAGGCGGAGATCATAGCGCTGCGGCGGATATTGGCGCCCACCCGGGCAATCAGTTCCCGCATGGAAAAGGGCTTGGTGATATAATCGTCGGCGCCGATCTCCAGGCCCAGAACTTTATCTGCCTCTTCTTCCCGGGCGGTGAGGATGATGACGGGGACGTTGTTGCCTTCCTGGCGGAGCGTACGGCACACATCAAACCCGATCATCTTGGGCAGCATCACATCCAGCAAAATGAGGTCTGGATTTTCGGACCGGGCTTTATTCAGTCCGTCTTCGCCGTCATAGGCTTCCAGGGTACGGTAACCCTCCCGCATCAGGTTAAAACGCAGGATATCCACGATATTCTTCTCGTCCTCCACGATGAGGACGGTTTTCTGTTCGCTCATAAGTCCCTCCTTTAAAGGTTCAGCAGGAGCTTGGTCTTGAGAACTGCAGTCACGGTTTTGGCATCATCCACCTCGCCGCTGCACACGCGGCGGTAGAGTTCCTCAAAGGGGATACGC
>JAFOCY010000221.1 GCA_017380995.1 Oscillibacter sp.
ATCCTCCCCCCAGCTGGATGACGCCTCCCGGGGCTTTTCCTATATGCAGGATGCTCCGTTGGATATGCGGATGGATGTGTCCGCCCCCCTTACCGCCTACGAGGTGGTGAACACCTGGAGCTTTGAAGAGCTGCGCCGCATCCTCACGGAGTACGGCGAGGAGCGCTATTCCTCCAGGATCGCCAAGGCCATTGTGACCGTCCGGGAGACAGCTCCCATTGAAACCACCCTGCAGCTGGTGGATGTGATCAAGTCCGCCATGCCCTCCGCGGCATTGCGGGAAAAGCAGCACCCTGCCAAGCGCAGCTTCCAGGCCATCCGCATCGCGGTGAATGGAGAGCTGGATGCCCTGCCCCCCATGCTCAGCGCCGCCGTAGAGGCCCTGAACCCCGGCGGACGGCTGGCGGTCATTACCTTCCATTCCCTGGAGGATCGGATCGTTAAGCAGACCATGAAGGAACTGGCTACGGGCTGTACCTGTCCGCCTAATTTCCCTGTGTGCGTCTGCGGCAACAAGCCCAAGATCAGGCTTGTCAGCCGTAAGCCCATCGTTTCCGGGGAGACGGAGCTGGAGGAGAATCCCAGAGCCAGAAGCGCCAAGCTCCGCGTGGCGGAAAAGTGCGATCCCTTTGATATTTAATATTTAATGTTGATTTTTACGAAAGAAAGGGGGGAGACCCTGTATGGCTTCTGCAGCCAAGGATCTGCGTTACCGCAGAGAATATTCTGTTGACGGCAGTTTGGCCCGTGACCTGGATTGGGAAATTCGGGAGCGGCAGCTCCGCCATGCCGGAGAAACTCCCCGCCGTATCCGGGAAGAGGCACAGCCTCAGCGCCGTACCGCAGAAAAAACGCAGGTCCATGTTGAGCTCCGGCAGCGCCAGGAGGTCTCCTATGCGGCCATCGCAGGTGTCGCCCTGGTGCTGGGTCTTGCGGTGATGGTCCTGATGAGCTATATCCAGCTTACGGTCCTCTCCGGCCAGACCGTGGCGCTGAAAAACGAGCTCTCTCAGCTCCAGACCCAGAATGTCTCCCTCACCACCCAGTATGAGCGGATGTTCGACCTGGCCACCGTAAAGGCCGCCGCCGAAGAGGCGGGCATGACAAAACCCAGCAACAGCCAGATCTGCTATGTGGACCTTTCCGGTGGAGATACCGCCGTTGTCTATCAGCAGAGCGAACCCAACGCAATGGGTAAGGCCCTGGCTTCGCTGCATCATGGTTTCTACGCTGTGATGGAATATTTTGACTGACCGGCGCCATATATTTGGTTCAGACAACGGGGAGTAAGAACGCGCTTCTTGCTCCCCTTCGTTGTCAAAAGCACTGCATCCCATAGGAACGTATTCGCATCATCTACCCCAAGGAGGCCCCCTATGCCCGTAAGTCCCAAACGAAAAAGTGACGCTGCCCGCTGGGCCAACCAGACCATCTACCGGCGTACCATGCTGGTGATGCTGCTTTTGGGCATTGCTGTCTTCATCCTTTTGATTTTCCGGCTCTACCACCTCCAGGTGAACCGCCGGGAGGAACTGCAGGCCAAGGCTGTGGACCAGCAGACCCGCTCCGCCGTGGTCACGGCTTCCCGTGGTACGATCTATGACCGCAACCAGCACGTGCTGGCCATTTCCGCCACGGCGGAAACGGTGAATATCTCCCCCAAGGAGATCCAGCAGTTTGTGGATGACCAGATCAAGTCGATCGAAGTGAACCGGGAAAAGGCCATCAAGGAAGGCAAGACCTACATTGCCCCCGAGATCCGGGACCAGGCCTACATCGCCCGGGGTCTTGCCCGCATTTTGGGCATCGACCAGGCAGGTATTGAGACCAAAATGGAGAAGACCTACTCCATGTATGAGACCCTGGCCAAAAAGACGGAGCAGAGCGTTTCCGATGAGATCCGCCGCTTCATCAACGGTGAGATCGATGATGAAGGCGCGGAAGTTCCGAAGAAGGAGCGCAAGCGCCTTCTCGGCGTGTGGCTCCAGCCGGACTCCAAGCGCTACTATCCCTACTATGAGCTGGCCGCCAACATCGTGGGCTTTGTCAACGGTGAGAACGAGGGCGGCGTGGGTCTGGAGGCTAAGTATGACGATCTCCTCCAGGGAACCTCCGGCCTGACGGTTACTGCCAAAAGCGCTTCCGGAACAGAGCTTCTCTACCAGTATGAGCAGTATTACGATGCGGAGAACGGCTACGACCTGGTCCTAACCCTGGACAGTAAGGTCCAGGCCGCCCTGGAAGAGGGCATAAAGAGTATGCTCACCAAGTTTGATGCCGCCAACGGCGGCACCGGCATCATCATGGAGGTCAATACCGGAGCCATCGTGGCCATGGCGTCCTTCCCTACGTACGATGCCAACGACTACGGAACCCTCACCGATGAAAAGCTCATCGAAAAGCTGAATACCACCCTGGCGAATCTGGAATCCCACCGGATGGATTATGCCACGGAGGAGGCGTATGAGGCGGCCGTCGCCTCCGCCAAGTCCGGTGCGGTCCAGACCTCCTGGCGCAACAAGTGCATCGACTCCACCTATGAGCCCGGCTCCACCTTCAAGCCCAT
>JAFOCY010000222.1 GCA_017380995.1 Oscillibacter sp.
AAAATCGGGGTCCACCAGGGAGCGGGTGATCTCGCGGGCCCGGTCGGGGCGGAAGTTGAAGAAGATCACGCTGTCGTTATCGGAGATGGTGCCGTCCTGGTCGCAGACCACGGGCTCCACGAACTCATCGGTAACGCCCTTGGCGTAAGAGTCCTTCACGGCGGCAACAGGCACAGGATTGTAGATGGCGCCCTCGCCGTAGACCATGGCGTCGTAGGCCTGCTCCACGCGGTCCCAGCGCTTGTCGCGGTCCATGGCGTAGTAGCGGCCCATGACGGTAGCGATCTTGCCAACGCCGATCTCGCGGCACTTTTCCACCGTCTGGGCCACAAAATCAGCGCCGGAGGTGGGGGAGACATCACGGCCGTCCAGGAAGGCGTGGATATACACCTTCTCCAGGCCCTTTTCCTTTGCCATCTTCAGCAGGGCGAACATATGCTCCAGGTGGGAGTGAACGCCGCCGTCGGAAAGGAGGCCCATCAGGTGCAGACTGGTCTTTCTGGCAAGGCAGTTGTCCATAGCGGCGTTGTAGGCCTTATTGGAGAAGAAATCGCCGTCGGCGATGGACTTGGTGATCTTGGGCAGGTCCTGGAACACCACGCGGCCTGCGCCGATGTTGGTGTGGCCAACCTCGCTGTTGCCCATCTGGCCATCGGGAAGACCCACATCCAGACCGGAGCACAGGAGGGTGGTGTTGGCGAATTCGGAGAAGAACTGGTTCAGCCGGGGGGTGTTGGCTGCGTGAACAGCGTTGCCCGCGGCGCCGCCGGTGAGACCGAATCCGTCCATGATAATGAGGGTAGTGGGAGTCTTGTTCATCATACAAATTCCTCTCGCCGGAGGTTCCGGCAAATAATGGTTGGAGGGACAGATTTGCCGCGGCAGCGGCAAATGAACATCCATCATTTTCGGCAGGACATGTGCCTGCCGAAAATCCTTTGACTCAGCCGCCTTGGGCGGCGTTCACCAGTCCGCAGACTGGTGAGGAGGAATCTAAAGGGGGGACGAAGTCCCCTCTTTAAATTGTTTTATTCCTGGTTGGCAGCGTTGATGATGTCCACGAACTGCTCGGGCTTGAGAGCAGCGCCGCCGATGAGGCCGCCGTCAATGTCGGGCTGGGCCAGGAGCTCAGCGGCGTTCTTGGGATTCATGGAGCCGCCGTACTGGATGGTGACGGAGCGGGCAATGCGGGCACCGTACAGAGCGCGGATAGTGGCGCGGATGTTGGCGCAGACCTCACCGGCCTGCTCGGCGGTAGCGGTCTTGCCGGTGCCGATGGCCCAGATGGGCTCATAGGCGATGATGCAGCGGCGCAGCTTGTCGGCGGTAACACCGTGGAGGGCGGCCTTGACCTGCAGGGCGATCCACTCATCGGTGATGCCGGTCTCACGCTGCTCCAGGCTCTCGCCCACGCAGATGATGGGGTTCATGCCGGCTTCCAGAACGGCGTGGACCTTCTTGTTGACGGTCTCGTCGGTCTCGCAGAAGTACTGGCGGCGCTCGCTGTGGCCAATGATGACGTACTTGACGCCCAGGTCCTTGAGCATATCGGCGGAGATCTCGCCGGTGTAGGCGCCCTTGGCCTCATAATGGACGTTCTCGGCACCCACGCTGATGCGCAGGTCCTTGAAGGCCTTGGCAGCAACGGAGAGGTTGCAGGCGGGGACGCAGATCAGGGTCTCGCACCACTTGGCGCGGGGCATGATCTTCTTCAGCTCTTCGGCGAACTTCTTGGTTTCGGTGGCGGTCATGTTCATCTTCCAGTTACCGGCGATGACAGTTTTACGATATCTGCGGTTCATGTTTCTTTCGCTCCTTTATGTCGTTTGGGGGCCATTGCCCTCCAAAAGTTATATCGAATGGACAAACCTTTATATTTATAGCGAAATGGTGGCCATTTGTCAAGCATAACCACACATTTTTGCGGATTTTCGGATATTTATGGGCAGAAAATTAAGGAAAGAGACGATACAGGGGCCGGTGAGGACACCGGCCCCTTAGCCTATCAAAAAAGCTGCAGATTTTGTGGAATATTAAGCGTCCAGCAGGCAGGCAACGCCGGGAAGCTCCTTGCCTTCCATGAACTCCAGGGAAGCGCCGCCGCCGGTGGAGATGTGGGTCATCTTGTCGGCGTAGCCCAGCTGCTGCACGGCAGCAGCGCTGTCGCCGCCGCCGATGATGGTGATGGCGTCAGTCTTGGACAGGGCTTCGGCAACAGCCTCGGTGCCCTTAGCGAAGGCGGGGAACTCAAAAACGCCCATGGGGCCGTTCCAGATCACGGTACCGGCGTCCTTCACGGCCTCGCAGTACAGCTCCACGGTCTTGGGGCCGATATCCAGGCCCTCCCAGCCATCGGGGATCTGGCCGGCGGTGACCACCTGGCTGTTGGCGTCGGGGGCGAACTTATCGGCGCAGACGGTGTCGATGGGCAGCAGGAGCTTGACGCCCTTGGCCTTGGCCTTTTCGATCATCTCCAGGGAGTAGGCCTTCCAGTCCTCTTCCAGCAGGGAGTTGCCCACCTTGCCGCCCTGGGCGGCGGAGAAGGTGTAGGCCATGCCGCCGCCGATGATGATGGTATCGGCGATCTCCAGCAGGTTATTGATGACGCCGATCTTGGAGGAGACCTTGGAGCCGCCCAGAATGGCCACCAGAGGACGCTTGGGGTTGGCCAGGGCGCCGCCGATGAAGTCCAGCTCCTTCTGGATCAGGAAGCCGGAGACGGCGGGCAGGTACTCGGCAACGCCTGCGGTGGAGGCGTGGGCGCGGTGGACGGCGCCGAAAGCGTCGGAAACGTAGACTTCAGCCATGTCGGCCATGGCCTTGGCCAGAGCGGGATCGTTCTTGGTCTCACCCTTTTCAAAGCGGGTGTTCTCCAGCAGCAGGACCTCACCGCCCTTGAGAGCGGCGGCCTTGGCCTTGGCATCCTCGCCCACCACGTCGGCGGCCATGACCACTTCCTTGCCCAGCAGCTCGCCCAGGCGCTTGGCAACGGGCTTGAGGCTCAGCTCAGCAAGAGACTTCTTCCACTTCTCCTCGGTGAGGGTGGCGGGGTCCTTGCCCTTTTCGGTCTGCTTCTTCACCCAGGAATCGAAGGTGGCAACGGGCTTGCCCATGTGGGAGCAGGCAATGACGGCTGCGCCCTGGTCCAGCAGGTACTGGATGGTGGGCAGGGCCGCGCGGATGCGCTTATCGTCGGTGATGACGCCGCTGCCGTCCTTGGCCATGGGGACGTTGAAGTCACAGCGCAGCAGGACCTTCTTGCCGGCAACGTCCACGTCCCGGACAGTCTTCTTATTGTAGTTCATGTTGGTTCCTCCATATTTGAAATGTTTTGGATTTCCTTTTGAAGTGGACTCACTCCGCCATCTCGCCCGTTCCCAGCAGTCCCGGAAAACCGGTTTGACGCAGGGCTTCGTAGACGCACACGGCCACGGTGTTGCTCAGGTTCAGGCTCCGGGCCTCACTGACCATGGGCAGGCGGATGCAGCGGTCATGGAATTTCTCCCGGAAGTCCATGGGAAGGCCCGCGGTCTCTTTGCCGAAAAAGAGCCAGCAGTCGGCCGTGAAGGCGGCTTCCTGATAGGACCGGGGAGCCTTGGTGGTGGTGAGCCAGGCGTTTTGGGCCGCTTCGGGGTGGAGACGGAACAGCTCGTCGAGGTTTTCGTAGTCCGCCACCTCCACCAGATGCCAGTAGTCCAGGCCCGCCCGCTTGACGGCTTTTTCAGAGATATCGAAGCCTAAGGGACGGACCAGGTGGAGGCGGCTGCCGGTGGCCGCGCAGGTGCGGGCGATATTGCCGCAGTTCTGGGGGATCTCCGGCTCCACTAATACGATGTTCAGCATGGTCTGCCTCCTGGATGCAAAAATTACCGAAATCGGCTCAGCAAACCATATTGTAATCCTTTACCTGAACAAATTCAACTGTATTATGGGTAGAAAAGCAGGATTTCATAATTTTTTTAGAAAATTTCTCTCAAAATGGCCCGGACTTTTGCAAAATGACGGAGAACAGGGCCGTGCAGGGACTTTTGGCGGTGTTGTGGTCAAAATGTGAAGTTTTTGTGAAAATTTTTATGAATCTTTTTTAGGGGAAGACTGGATTTTCTCTGAATCTCTGATATAATATTTTCGTAACTGTCGATGTTAGCAAGAAAGGAGGAGTGGGGCCATGATCATGGATAAGAGCACTCAGTTTTACTTAGAAGAGTATTCCCATGTGTTTTGGCGCACTCTTGACCGCTGACGAACGTAAAGAGGCTTTTCCCGTCCTGTAAAGGGCCTGAAAATCGAACCCCTTCACGGTCCCGGCGGTTTTTTTGTTTCCCACTGGGGGAAACCACATAATCTTTTCACACTATACTTATAAGAAAGAAGGAGTCTGGATATGTTTACTCATGGTAAGGATATTAAGATTTTCACCGGCAATTCCAACCCCAAGCTGGCTGAGGACATCTGCAAGGAGATCGGCACCCAGCTGGGCAATGCCGAAGTGAAGTCCTTTGCCGACGGCGAAGTTTCCGTTTCCATCTACGAGACCGTTCGCGGCAGCGATGTTTTCGTGGTCCAGTCCACCTGCAAGCCCGTCAATGACAGCCTCATGGAACTGCTGGTCATGATCGACGCCCTGCGCCGTGCTTCCGCCGGCCGTATCACCGCCGTCATCCCCTACTTCGGCTATGCCCGTCAGGACCGCAAGGCCAAGGCACGCGATCCCATCTCTGCCAAGCTGGTGGCCAACATGATCACCGCCGCCGGTGCTGACCGCGTGCTGACCATGGACATCCACGCCAACCAGATCCAGGGCTTCTTCGATATCCCCATGGACAACCTCCTGGGCAACCCCATCTTCGTGGATTACTATGCCAAGAAGTTCGGCGGCATGTGCGAGGACATGGTGGTGGTTTCTCCCGACGTTGGCTCCGTGGCCCGCGCCCGCGCTTTCGCTCAGAAGCTGCACATGAATCTGGCCATCGTGGATAAGCGCCGCCAGAAGGCCAACCAGTGCGAGGTCATGAACGTCATCGGCGATGTTGCCGGCAAGGACTGCATCCTCTTTGACGACATGGTGGATACCGCCGGCTCCCTGTGCAACGCTGCCAAGGCCCTGGTGGAAGTGGGCGGCGCCAAGAGCGTCCACGCCTGCGCTTCCCACGGCGTCCTCTCCGGCCCCGCTCTGGAGCGCATCAACAACAGCGTCATCGCAGAGCTGGCATTGCTTGACACCATCCCCGCCATCGACACCACCGCCTGCCCCAAGATCAAGTACCTCTCCGTTGCGCCCATGTTCTCCGAGGCCATCGAGCGCATCTACCAGGAGATCTCCCTGTCCAAGGTCTTCCGCTAAATTAAAAACATACCTGATAAGGGGCGGATGGTTGGCATCCGCCCCTTAAACGCATGAAAGGAATCCGATTTATGTCCTTTGGAATGAAATCCTCCGCTGTAGACTGGCTCATCGTGGGCCTTGGCAACCCCGGCAGCAAATATGAGCATACCCGCCATAATATGGGCTTTCTCACCGTGGACCTCCTGGCGGAAAAGCTGGGCGTGAAGCTTAATAAGGTGAAATTCAAGGCCGCGTACAATATCGTGAATTTTGCCGGGTGCAAGTGCCTTGTCATGAAGCCCCAGACCTATATGAACCTCTCCGGCGAGGCTGTGCGGGAGGCCGCCCAGTTTTATAAGGTGCCCGCCGACCATATCCTGGTGATCTATGACGATATTTCCCTGCCTGTGGGTAAGCTCCGGGTGCGGCCCAGCGGCTCCGCCGGCGGACACAACGGCATCAAGAATATCATCGCCCACCTGGGCACCCAGGACTTCCCCCGGGTGAAGATCGGCGTGGCCGCCCCCGGCGATGCGGACGACATGATCGACTGGGTCATCGGCGTACCCTCCCAGGCGGAGCGGAAGATCCTGGCCCAGAGCTTTGAAAAGGCCATCGACGCCGCCGAGTGCATCATCATCGACGGCTGCCAGAAGGCCATGAATGGCTTCAACTGACTTGCGCAAAAATCTGCGAAGGTTCGCATAAGAATGAAGATATGGCACCTCCACCCTTCGGGTGCGGGGTGTCAGCTTGCCGCAAAAGCCTCGCAGAGTTTCGCGCCCGCAGGCGCGAAAGAGGCATAATCTGTTTTTGGCGGCGGCGTGTACGTCGCCAAAAACACTTCTCGGCCTGCAAACGTGCGCGGCGTCTCACGCAAGCCGTGTGCGCTGCAGCAGGCCGCATCCTTTTCGAAAAAGTGGCTGCGCCACTTTTTCGATGGTCTCACACCCCCGTCCTTTGGGCGCGGGGTGCGATACCCATTTCCCTGAACTTCCAAAATTTTCAAGAAAGGTGACCGGCCATGACGGAATTTCTGAAAAAACTGCAGACCCTGCCGGAGATCGCGGAGCTGATCCGGCGCGTGGATGGAGGCGGCTGCCCCGCCGCCGTTACAGGGCTGCAGCAGGTGCAGCGCGCCTGCGTGGGTGCGGCAGTGGCCGCTGCGGCGGACCGCCCCGCCCTGTTCCTCTGCGCGGATGAGCGGGAGGGACGGCAGCTGGCCGGAGACCTCAGGGCCCTCACGGGGGAAGAGGCCGTCCTGCTGCTGCCCAGGGAGTGGCAGCTGCGGCCCATTGCCGTGGCCTCCCGGGAGTGGGAGAGAAACCGTCTGGCGGCCCTCCATGTCCTGGCTGCCGGGGAGCCCCGCATGATCATCGCCACGGCGGACGCCCTGATGCAGCGCACCCTGTCGCCCCAGCTTCTCCGTAAGTTCACCGTGGAGCTGAAGGTGGGGGGACAGGCGGACCTCAAGGCCCTGGCGCAGACCCTTTTGGACGCCGGCTATTCCCGCTGCGACCAGGTGGAGGGCCCGGGCCAGTTCGCCCTCCGGGGCGGTATCCTGGATGTCTACTCGCCCCTCCACGACCAGCCCATCCGCTGTGAGTTTTTTGATGATGAGATCGACTCCATGGGAACCTTCGACCCCGG
>JAFOCY010000223.1 GCA_017380995.1 Oscillibacter sp.
GTGGTGATGGTGACGCTGATGCTCCTGCGCCGGATGCCGGAATACCAGCAGATCGTGGGCGGTCGGGGCTGGTCCAATCAGCTTCCCATCCGCTCTATCCGGGAGAATGAATTTACCATTCTGGGCACCGGCGATATCGGCAATCAGGTGGCCCGGATGATGCGGGGCATGGGCGCGGCGAAGATCGTTGGCGTCAGCCGCAGCGGGAAGGCCCAGGAGGGGATCTATGATGAAGTCTATCCCATTTCGGAGCTGGACGAGGTACTGAAAGCCACGAAAATTCTGGTGATGGCCCTCCCCGGTACGGCGGAGACCGTTCAGATCCTGAATCGGGAGCGCATCGCCCTCCTTCCGGAGGACGCTTATGTGATCAACGTGGGCCGGGGCACCGCTATCGACCAGGATGCCCTGATGGATGCCCTCAACGGCGGGAAGCTTGCCGGCGCCGCCCTGGACGTGATGGACCCGGAGCCTCTGCCCCAGGACCATCCCCTCTGGGAGACCAAAAACCTGATTCTCACGCCCCATGTCTCCGGTAACATGACCCTGGGCTATACCCGCAACGAAAATGTGCGGCGTTTTTGTGAGGACCTGAAAAATTACGCCGCCGGACGGCCCCTGAATGGGTACGTGGACCGAAAGAGAGGGTATTGATATGGATAATTTCGCCTTTTATTCCCCCACCTACTTTGCCTTTGGCAACGGGGAGGAGAAGAAGACCGGCGCTCTGGTGCGCCGCTTTGGCGGCAGCCGCGTCCTTTTGGTCATGGGCGGCGGCAGCGTGAAGAAGATCGACGCCTATGAGGCCGTCACCGACTCGCTGAAGAAAGCGGACCTTCCCTTCGTGGAGCTTTGGGGCGTGCAGCCCAATCCTCGCAGCGGCAAGGTCTACGAGGGCATCGAGCTGGTGCGCAGGGAAAACCTGGACTTCATCCTGGCCCTTGGCGGCGGCAGCGTCATCGACACGGCAAAGGCCATCGCCTTTGGCGCGGTGTATGAGGGGGATTTCTGGGAGGTCTTTGACCGCAGCGGCGATATGCCGGAGCATCCCCTGCCTGTGGGCACGGTGCTCACCCTCTCCGCCGCCGGCAGTGAGGGAAGCAACAGCTGTGTCATCACCCGGGAGGAGGGGAATTTGAAGTGGGGCGCTCCCAAGTCCGACGCCCTGCGGCCACAGTTCTCTGTGCTCAATCCCCGCTTTACCTGCTCCCTTCCGCCTTACCAGACCGCCTGCGGCGCGGTGGATATGATCGCCCATATCTGCGAGCGGTATTTTACCAATACGCCCAACGTGGGATTGACAGACCGGCTTTGCGAGGCCCTTTTGAAAACCATTGTGGAAGCCGCTCCCAAGGCTCTGGAAAACCCCATGGATTACCACGCCCGCGCGGACCTGATGTGGGCGGGTATGCTGGCCCACAACGACTCCTGCGGCGTGGGCCGCAAGCAGGATTGGGCCAGCCACCAGATCGAGCATGAGCTTTCCGCCTTCTATGACTGCGCCCACGGTGCGGGTCTGGCGGTGGTGATGCCCGCCTGGATGAGCTATGTGATGCCCACCAATCCCGCCCGCTTTGCCCGCTTCGCCGTGGAGGTCTTTGGCTGTGAGCTGGATGCGATGGATGTGGAGCGCACCGCGAAGGAGGGTATTCGCCGCCTCAAGAGCTTTTTCCGCCTGCTGGGGATGCCCACCACCTTGAAGGAGCTGGGGGCCAAAACCGAGGATATCCCCGCTATGGTTCTCCACCGGGCGGAAAAGGGTTTCCCCTTTGGCGGCATGGTGGAGATCGGCCCGGCGGAGATGGCGGATATTTTGCTGCTTTGCGACGAAGAATAACCCCATAAAGGAGAAGAAGGCAATGAAGGAACGTGTGCTGGTTGCCATGAGCGGCGGCGTGGACTCCTCCGCGGCGGCCTGGGTCCTGCGGGAGCAGGGATATGAGTGCGTGGGCGCCATCATGCGCCTGCATGAAAAGGAAGGCAGTACCGACGTGGAGGACGCCCGCAGTGTAGCCGAGCGCCTTGGGATCCCCTTTCATGTTTTTGACTTCCGCGAAGAATTTGGCGCGCTGGTAAAACAGTACTTTGCCGATACCTATGCCGCCGGGGATACACCCAACCCTTGCGTCCAGTGCAACCGGCAGATGAAGTTTGGAAAGCTCCTGGAGGCAGCCCGGGACCTTGGCTGCAGCAAGATCGCAACCGGCCACTATGCCCGCATTGCCCACCTAGATAACGGCCGCTTCGCCGTGAAAAAGGGAGCGGAGGCGGCCCGGGACCAGAGCTATTTCCTCTCCCTGCTGACCCAGGACCAACTGGGCGCCACCCTCTTTCCCCTTTCGGACCTTCCCAAAGCGGAGGTCCGCCGCATCGCGGAGGAACAGGGCTTTGTCAGCGCCCGGAAGCGGGACAGCCAGGATATCTGTTTTGTGCCGGATGGAGATTATGTTGGCTTTTTAGAGCAATATAATGAGCGAGAATACGTCCCCGGACCGGTCTATCACCTGGATGGGCGGCATCTTGGAGAGCACCGGGGGGCTATCCGCTACACCTTAGGGCAGCGAAAAGGGCTGGGGGTCAGCGCAGGAGAGCCGGTGTATGTGTGCGGAAAATCCATGGCGGAGAACACCGTGTATGTAGGTCCGGAGTCGGCCCTTTTTGCCGATACCCTCATCGCGGAGGACTTTGTCTGGGGGGCCATCCCCGGTATCGATGGTCCCCTGCGCTGTAAGGCCCGGGTCCGCTACCGCCACGCCGAGCAGAGCGCCCTTGCGGAGCCTCTGGGTGATGGGCGGGTGAAGGTGACCTTCGATGAGCCCCAGCGGGCCATCACCACCGGGCAGGTCCTGGTATTATACGATGGAGACACCGTCCTTGGCGGCGGTACCATCCGGGAAGTCAAATAAAAAACATCCACCGCGAGGTGGATGTTTTTTTGTATAAAGAAAACCACGCGATAGTCGCGTGGTTCCAAAAAGCTTAAGCGATGAAAAGAAAACTCCTAATGTGCTAAACTGTTTGTGAGCCTGCCAGCTTAAAACAGAAAACACATTAGGAGGACATTAAAATGA
>JAFOCY010000224.1 GCA_017380995.1 Oscillibacter sp.
AATTATCGTAAAAAGTGTAGCACAGAATATGGATAAAGTCAAGGTTTTAGGTCTTCTCTGTTTCAAGATAGGTAAATCGCTGATATTTTTTTCCTTCCCGCTCCACCGTTTCGTTCCACATAGCTGCCGGACGGACCCAGAGCCCTCCCTCGCCATAGAGGGCACGGTAAACCACCATAGGCTCCAGTGTCTCAGAATGGGAGGCAACTCCCAGTACCTCATAGAGGTTTCCCTTGAAATGCCGGTAAATTCCCGGCTGGATCTGCGGCACTTCCCTGCCCACCGTGCGCTTGCTCATGTTGGAATTATGATAAGCGGGATCAAACGTCACATCCGTGCCAAACCAGTCCGGCGGCACAAAGGCTTCCGCCTCCTCCACGGAGGGAAACTCTACCTCCGCCATGATCAGTGGGGCAAACGGCGGGGCAAAAACGTCCAGTTCGATGGTATACCTTCCATAGGGAATACAATAACGGACCTTCGAAATGATGTTGCCATCGGCTTTGGCAACAAGATGCCGATAGCCCTCCTCCGAAAGGGGCAGATTTTCTTCCCGACGGGCCATCATGCCGCCGCCCTTATAAGTCAGGGTAAACTTCTCACCGCTGCGCCGCACCCGCACCACCGGATCGGTACAAAGATACCCCTGTTCAATAGTGCGGTGTGGATAGCTCTCTAAATTTTCAGGCAAATGCAGAGGCAGAAATTTGCGTTCAATCTCCATAACTTCTCCTTCTCAAATCGGAACATCCCGGGCAGCCTCCCGCCGCAGCCGGCGAAATACGCTCAGATATGTCACAACAACAAAGATGATAAAAACAACCGCGGCCTTTTCGGTCCCGATCATGGCACAGGCATCATAAAAGCCATGAAGCATCACAGCGGAAACATACGCCATGATCCGATCACTTTTGGCTACAATGGGATGTCCATAGCTTTCCCGGAACCGGGCCCGGCCATAATAAATCCCCATATACACGCCAAAAGCCATATGCCCCGGAATAGACAGCAGTGCCCGGGGCAAGACAACGGATAATCCATAAGCAAAGACATACTGTATATTTTCAAAAGCAGCAAAACCCAGGGATACAAAGACCGCATAGACAATGGCGTCAAAGCGGTAATTGAAATTGGGATCATTCCAGGTACGGCGCTTCAAAAAGAAATATTTGGTTCCCTCTTCCACAGCAGCCACTACCAAAAAGGCTTCCAATATTGTATGGACGAAACTCCCTGGGGATACCAGGCGGTCCAAAAGTAACTGCACGAGGATCTCCAGGATGATCGCACAAACAGCTGCCAGCACGCCTCGCCAGAGAAGGGATACCAGCAAACCCACCGGCTCCCGCTCCACCTTATCATGACAATAGACATAGACCAGCAGAAAGGCCGCAGGCAATACTGCCGCCAGAACATAAAGAAGGGGTGGAAACAGGGCGGAAACAACATGAACCTCCATAAAAGACTCCTTCTCATCATTTTGGCTCATTATAACACACTGCAGATCAAGGAACAAGAGAAAGCCTTTTCCCCTCCTATAAAACCAGGACTTGTATTTCTCCTTCAAATCATTTACAATAGGTATTACCTGTTATATCAACAAAGGAGGATTTTTCATGATCCAGGAAAATATGAATTTCATCTCCCAGTTTGACCCTGAGGTTGGCGCTGCCATCCGGGAGGAATTTGACCGGGAGTGCCGTAATATTGAGCTGATTGCCTCCGAGAATATTGTCAGTCCCGCAGTTATGACTGCCATGGGTACCTGCCTCACCAATAAATATGCAGAAGGATACCCCGGCAAGCGTTATTATGGTGGTTGCTATGCTGTGGATGTGGTGGAAGAAATTGCCCGAAAGCGGGCCTGCGAACTTTTTGGCTGCAACTATGCCAATGTGCAGCCTCATTCCGGTGCCAACGCAAACCTGGCCGCCTTCTTCGCCTTGGTGAAACCCGGTGATACGGTCCTGGGCATGAATCTGGCCCACGGCGGTCATCTCTCCCACGGAAGTCCTGTAAACATCTCCGGCAAGTATTTTAACATCGTCTCCTACGGCCTGGATGACGAAAGCGAACGCATTGACTACGATCGTTTAATGGAAACCGCCAAGGCCTGCCAGCCCAAGCTCATTGTGGCCGGCGCCTCCGCCTACCCCAGAGTCATCGACTTTGCCAAGTTCCGTGAAGTGGCCGATGCCGTGGGCGCCTACTTGATGGTGGATATGGCGCATATCGCAGGACTTGTCGCCGCCGGTGTCCATCCTTCTCCTGTGCCTTATGCACATGTGGTCACCTCCACCACTCACAAAACCCTTCGCGGTCCCCGCGGCGGCCTGATCCTCTGCAATGACGAGGATATCTATAAGAAGATCAACTCTGCTGTCTTCCCCGGTACTCAGGGTGGTCCTCTGGAACATATCATCGCAGCCAAGGCTGTTTGTTTCGGCGAAGCGCTGAAGCCTGAGTTTAAGGCTTACGCGCAGCAGGTTGTGAAAAATGCCCAGGTCCTGGCAGAAGAATTGGTAAAGTCCGGTTTCCGCCTGGTTTCCGGCGGTACTGACAACCATCTGATGCTGATCGATGTACGAAACTTCCATATTACCGGTAAAGAATTTGAGCAGCGCCTGGATGAGGTTCAGATCACCACCAACAAAAATGCCATTCCCAACGACCCTGAAAAGCCCTTTGTCACCAGCGGTATCCGCGTTGGTACACCCGCTGTCACTTCCCGCGGCTTTAAGGAGGCAGAAATGGTCCAGATTGCCCGCTGGCTCACTGAAATTGCTTCGGACTTTGAAGGCAATAAAGACCGTGTCCGTGCTGAAGTCGATGCTTTGTGCAAAAAGTTCCCCATCTACGAATAATAGAAAAGAGCGGCTTCATAAAGCCGCTCTTTTCAGTTTCTCTCATTTCTAAGCAAAAATAAATATCCCCCCGCTAAGCGGGGGTATTTCAGTTTCGGGCATAGCCCTAATATTACTGGCTGCACACAAGTGCGCTTTTTATGGGCCTGCCAGCCATGCATGGGTTACTTGCTACCCGTAAACGGGTCTCTGGGGTCGTAGATGCTTAACTGGTCAGCCT
>JAFOCY010000225.1 GCA_017380995.1 Oscillibacter sp.
CCCACAACCAGCAAAAGAACCAGCAGCAAAATCATCGTCTTTTTGGACATGGGAAAACTCCTTTCAATTCAAAATCATGAGCAGGCGGTTCATAAAGCCTGTGGCCATGGCAAGGCCCATCACCACCAGAAAACCGCCGCACAGCTTGTTGATCAAACCATAATGGGCCTTCACCCAGTTAAAAGCTCCTTTCAGCTGATCGATCAGCACCGCGCTGATCAAAAAGGGCACACCCAGGCCCAAAGAGTAGCAAAGGAGCATACTACAGCCAATGAGGGTGCTTCCCTGCTGAGAGGCCAGCATCAGCGCAGAACCCAAAAAGGCCCCCACGCAGGGCGTCCAGCCTACAGAGAAGATGATGCCAAACATCATGGAGGAGAAGAATCCCAGTTCGCCTTTTACCGCTTTTCCACTGCCGCGGAACAGATTCCAGCGGAACACACCCAGGTAATTGAGGCCAAAGAGGACCACAATAGCGCCTGCCAAAAGATTTACAGCCGCGGAATGGCGGGTCAGGAAGCTGCCCACCGTTCCGGCCAGGGCACCCATGGCCAAAAAGACCAGGGTAAAGCCCAGCACGAATCCGCAGGCATTGCACAAGGTCTTTTTTGCAGACCGCTCCCCTCCTCCGGCGAAGTAGGAAATATAGATGGGAAGCATGGGCAAAAGACAGGGGGAAATGAAGGTGATGACGCCTTCCAGAAAAGAAATCAAATATTGCATACGGTGTCTCCAATTTCGGGTTTGGCACCATTGTATCATAGACCTTCTTTTTTGCCTACACCCAATGTACACCAAAAGGCCCTGCATTCCTGCAGGGCCTTTTGGCGGAAGAAAAAAGATAGATGTATGAACCAAACCTTTCGGCAGGATCAATAAAAGGATACGGGCCTCAGGCCCAGAGGAGGATAACAGCACTCTCACAGCTATCCAGGGTCAGCTTGCCGCCCTTGATATCTGCCTGGTATTCTGCCTCCTTGCCGCAGTTGGACAAAAGGACCTCCCGACCGCCGCAAAGATGCAGCGTTGCGATTTCGGTGCCAAAGTTGGCGGCGATGAGGATGCGCTGGCCGCTCTCCTCATTTTCCCGGATATAGGCGAAGATGCCCTCCTCCTTTTCGAAGGCAGGGACAAATTTACCATAGGTAAAAGTCTCCCGGTACGCCTCCTGCTTGCGCAGGGCAGTAAGCTTTCGATAGTAGTTCAAAACAGAGTCCGGGCGGTTTTCCTGCTCGGCTGCATTGATCTCGGTATAGTTGGGGTTCAGTGCCAGCCAGGGCTTACCGGTGGTAAAGCCCGCGTTCTCACCGCCGGTCCAGTGCATGGGGGTGCGGCCGTTGTCGCGGCTGTAGTCATAGCAGCAGCGGAGGGCCTGTTCCTTGGTGCAGCCGGAGCGCAGGGCCAGGTTGTACTGGTCGTGAGTGGAGATATCATCGTACTCAGAGATATCATTTCGGCGGCAGTTGGTCATGCCGATCTCCTGGCCCTGGTAAATAAAGGGAATACCCCGGAGGAACATAAAGGTGGTAGCCAGCATCTTCTTACCCAGCTCATTCTGGGCCCGGAGGGGCAGATAATGGCTGGCGCCGCGGGGCTCATCGTGATTTTCGATGATGTTGGAGAGCAGACCGATGCCGTGCATCTTCTCCTGGGCGGCAAAAACCGTTTCCCGCCAGGCTGCAAACTCCACATCCTTGGAATCGTACCAGCCCTTTTCGCTCTCTCCCAGCTGGTGGGCGGCAAAGTCGAACATGGAGGAGAAGTGACCTTCATCACCCACAAATTCCTCCAGCTCCTGGGGCTTCATATTGAAGACCTCGCCCACCGTGAAGGCGTCGTATTTTTCAAATGTCTCGTGCTTGAGCTCCTGGAGAAGGTCACCGATGCCCTGAGCCTCATCCACCATGTGGGCGCAGGCAGACAGGCCATCGGGACCATCCACAGGATAAGAGAAAAAGGAGGATGTCTTCTTGATATTGATGATGGCGTCGATGCGGAAGCCCGCAAGGCCCTTATCCAGCCACCAGTTCACCATGTCGAAAATTTTCTGACGGAGCTTGGGATTTTCCCAGTTCAGATCCGGCTGCTCCTTGGCGAACATATGGAGGTAAAACTTATCGGTACCGGGCACCGGCTCCCAGGCGCTGCCGCCAAAATAAGAGCGGATGTTGGAGGGAGGGGCGCCGTTTTCACCCTTGACGAACCAGAAATACCCGGCCTCCTCGCTCTCGGGGTCTGCCAGGGCCTTTTGGAACCACACATGCTGGTCGGAGCAGTGGTTCACCACCAGGTCCATGATGAGGTACATCCCACGCTTCTTGGTTTCCGCCAGGAGCAGGTCGAACTCCTCCATGGTGCCGAATTCCTCGCCAATGGCGTAGTAATCGGCAATGTCGTAGCCCTGGTCCACAAAGGGAGATTTATAGACAGGAGAGAGCCAGATGATATCTACACCCAGGTCCTTCAGATAGTCCAGCTTGGAGATGATGCCGGGAATATCACCGATACCATCGCCGTTGGAGTCACAAAAGCTCTTGGGATAAATCTGATAGGCGATCTTATCATTCCACCATCTTTTTTTCATCTGTCTCGCTCCTCGCTCTTGTTTTTTTGTAGGATGCTGTTATTATAGAAACAAAAGCCCTCTAAATTCTTCCATTATTCCGTCATTCTTTTGCACAATCTTGCTCTTTCCAAAGGAGGTATGACCATGAGAACCACCCCTCCCCTGCCGGAGCAAAAAGAGGCCCGCCGCCACGGCGAGGCCGCTTTCCCCCTGCAGCAATACACCACCAGGCTTTCCTCCGCCGCTCCCACCGTATTTGCTCACTGGCACGATGAAGCAGAGTTCACCCTCATTCAGGAAGGAAGCTGCACCTATCAGATCCAGCTGGAAAATTACAGCGTAAACGCCGGAGACCTGGTGTTCCTCCCGCCTGCCATGCTCCATGCTATCTCCATCCCTAAAGGTGGTGTCATGACCTCAGACACCTATGTGTTCCATATGCACTTTCTCGGCGCAGACAGCCGGGATATCTGCGCAACGCAGTATCTGTTGCCCTTGACCCTGCAGGAGCTGGTGCCTCCCTATATCATCAGCCCGGAGCATCCGGCCTATCAAGAGGCTATGGCGCTGTACCTGGAGATCTCCCTGGCCTGGC
>JAFOCY010000005.1 GCA_017380995.1 Oscillibacter sp.
GGGAAGTGAAGATATGTGGAATAGAAGCGTAAGCCCTATTTCTAGATGTAGCGATGATTTCCTTCCAGAAAACAGTGCATGGTTTGCAAAACACGTGCTTCACCAAAACTTCCGTGTCCGGTCGGGGGATGAGTACATCCTTTGAAATATCCAGGGGCAAGCCGTAAAACTCCCACTCTCCGATGAGGTAGGCAACAGGCTCGCCCGCCAGGTGCCGCTCAACCAGGTCTCGCACCCGCTTTTCCACCTCCGGCGAGGCGTAGAGCCGGCCGTCGGCGCTGAGCTGCTCCCTGGTTTTGCCGGTGCCAAAGCACACCAGCTCCCGCGCCTCCAACGTGGAGGCCGCCGCACCCGCCAGGCGCAGCTGCCGGCGGATGTCTAAATATAAGTCATTATACGTGATGGCCATAGTCGGCTCCAATCATAAGTCATTTTCGCCGCGGCGTGTACGTGGCGAAAATACCACGACTCAAGCGCCTCGGGCGCGTTCACCAGTCCGCAGACTGGTGGTGGGGAATCCAAAGGGGGAGCCTGCTCCCTCTTTGAACGATGTTACCACTCGTCCTTACCTTTTTCTTCGGGCAAAACAAGCTCCATCGCCCGGATGGCCACCTCGATCATGCCGTCCTCCGGCTCGTTGGTGGTGAAGTTCTGCAGCCACATGCCAGGTGCAGTCAAGATCTTTGCAAGGCCGCTCTCGCCCACATGGCGTCCCACCCAGCGGTTGAACTCATAGGTGATGCCCACCACCAGAGGCAGGAGCAGCAGGTGCACGCCGGTACGCATCAAGGCGTTTGTCATAGGCCAGATGCCAAAGACGATGCTGGAAACGATGATGGAGACAAAGATCACCACAAACAAAAAGCTGGTGCCGCAGCGGGGATGGTGCTTGGGCTGCTTGCGGACATTTTCCACCGTCAGGGGAAGGCCCGCCTCGTAGCAGAAGATGGTCTTGTGCTCCGCGCCATGGTACTGGAACACCCGGTAGATATCGCTCTGCCGGGAGCAGACCGCCAGGTACAAAACGAAGATAGCCACCTTCAAAAGGCCTTCCACCACGTTCCGGCCCCACAGGGGAAAGCCGGGGAAGAAATGGAGGATGCCGCCGGTGAGGAGGGTGGGCAGCACCATGAACAAAAACACGGACATACCCACGCCCAAAATCACCGCCAGGGTGATGATGAGGGACTCCAGCTTCTTATCGGAAAAATGCTTTTCCAGCCACAGGTCGAACTTGCTGGGCTGGGCCGCCTCGTCATCGGGGTAGAACTCGGCGGAGTACATCAGCGCCTTGACGCCGCTGACCATGGAGGCCAGGAAATTCACCGTGCCCCGGACCAAAGGCACGCCCAGGATGGGATAGCGGTCCTTGATGAACTTCAGGCCCTCCACCTTCTCGACCAGGTTCCCCTCCTGGTCCCGCACCACGATGGCCTGCTTTTCAGGTCCCCGCATCATAATGCCTTCAATGAGCGCCTGTCCGCCAATGCTGGTGCGGAAGGCGCAGGAATGATTTTTATCTGCCATAACTTGTCCTTTCACTTGCTATCATATCATACCACACGAACAAAATCAAACACTTGTTCGAATATTTTCAATTCTTTTCCTGCAGGCGGATGGTGACCACCGCGCCGCCGCCCTCGGCGTTGGCAATCTCGAACACGCCGCCGTGGAGGCGGATGATCTCGTCACACACCGCAAGGCCGATGCCGCTGCCGCGGGCCTTGGAGGAGCCCTTGTAGAACTTCTGCTTCACAAAGGGCAGCTCCCCTTCCGGGATGCCGGGACCGTAGTCCCGGATGCGGATGACCTGCCAGCCATCCTCCCGGGCGATAGAAGCGTGGATGCGCTTTCCGGCGCCGCCGTGCTTGGCGGCGTTATCCAGCAGGTTACAGAACACCTGCTTGAGCCGCTCGGGGTCGCCGGAAATGGCGGGCAGAAGCTCTTCCTCGCTGCTCTCATAGGCCAGCTCAATGCCGTCCTGCCGGAATAGCTCCATATAGGTGAAAATGGCGTCCTCGAATTCCGCCTGGAGGTCCACCTCTTCAATGCTCAGGGTAAACCGGCCGTCCTCCATCTTGGAAAAGTCCAGAAGCTCTTCCACCATGGTGGAAAGGCGGCGGGTCTCGTTGAGGATAATGCGGATGCCCCTGCGGGTCTGGGCGGGGTCTGAGGTGGGATCCACCATCAGCGTCTCGCCCCAGCCGTTGATGGCGGTGAGGGGGGTGCGCAGCTCATGGGAGACGGAGGAGATGAATTCCGACTTCATCTTCTCATTCTGACTGATCTTCATGGACATATCGTTGATATTATCCACCAGCTCTCCCAGCTCATCGGCGTAGGTATTTTCCACCCGGAAGCCGTAACCGCCCTGGGAGATGCGCTTGGCAGCGTCCGACACCACAGCCACCGGCTCCACCACGTTGTTGATGAACATGAGGTTGGAGATAAGGACCATGGATAGGCACAGCAGGGCGATAAGGATAATGACCAGCACCGCCAGCAGCACCTGGGAATTCACCAGGCGCATGGAGGTGACAAAACGCATGATGCCCACCACCCGGCCGTTGGCGAGCAAAGGCTGGGACACCGCCATGATCTGCTCCCCCGTCTCCGGGTCCATGCCGGTAAAATGGCCCATTTTGTTTTCCGCCAGCGCCTGGAGGATATCGCCGGTCTCCGGGGTGGTGCCGGCGGTAAGGCCGGAGGAGGAGACCTCGATGCGGCCGCTGCCGGAAATGAACTGCAGCTCAATGTAGTCCTTATCCTCAAAGTTCTGGGCCGCCTGGACTGCCTTTTGATAATAGCTGCTGTAGCCGCTGCCCATGAAATACTCGTGGAAGGAGTTGGAGAGGACCTCCGCCCGGGTCTCCAGGCCCTTTTGCATGGAGCCATAATAGTAGTTGGATACACCAATGGAAAAGAGGGCCACCAGCACCGTCAGCAGCACAAATACAGGCATAATGGTATTGAGCAGCCACCGCTTGCGCAGGCCCTGAAGCCGCGTCCAGCGGCGGGTGGTATTGTCTGACATGGGGTTCCCTCCTTTCCACATTTCTTGCCTCATCAGTGGGAGGCTAATCTTCTCTGGATCAAAAACCGTTTTTGATACTTGATGGCGGCGTATCTTTGCACCCGGCCCAGCACCACGCCGTTGGCGGCGCCGCCGACGGCACCCACCACGGGGATGTTCTGGACCACCTTGCAGTAAAGCACGGCCTCACTGAGGGCGCGGGCCGTCCGCCGTATCTCCTCTTTCAGCTCCGGCTCCGCCGGCCATTTCCCTTCCCGGGCGTAGCCATCCAGCCAGGCGTTTTTCCTGCGCAGGGCGGGGCCGTCCGTCAGGGCGGCGTTGATCAGGCGCAGGGCGTAAATTTTCTCATCCTCTGCCCGGTAGCCGAAGCTCTCCGCCGTCTCATAAACGCTTTTTAAAAGCATGGCGGTAAAAAGGGGCACGTCAGGCAGCATCACGCCAAAAGCCCCCATGCCGATGCCTGCCGCCCCGGAGAGCAGCACGTTCCCCGCCCCCGCCTTCCCGGCGGCCTTGGAGAAGGCCTTCAGGTTCTTTTTATCCTCTTTCAGATCCGCCGCGCAGGCGTTTTTGGCATAGTCGATGCGGCGCTTTTCAATGCCCGCCGCCTTCAAAATAGGGCCTGTGCCCTTTTCAAACACCACCTCAAAGGCCTTGCAGAAGGCACTGTGCAGCGTCTCCACCAGAGCTTCCGGGGCGATCTCCCCGATCTTTCGCTCCAGCTTCGTTGCCTCCTTGCCCTCATACCGGCGCAGGAACTTTTCCTCCTGCCGCCAGACCTTGCGATAAGCCTTATCCCAGGCGGTCCGCTTCTTTAAAAGCCCCATTTGTAGCCGTAACCCCAGACGGTGGTGATGTACACCGGGTTTTGGACGTTATCCTCGATCTTCAGCCGCAGCCTGCGGATATTCACGTCCACGATCTTCAGCTCCCCGAAATAGTCCCGGCCCCAGACGGTATCCAAAATCTCCTCCCGGGAGAGGGCCTTGCCGGGGTTTTCCATGAAGTAGCGCATGATAGAATACTCCACCTGGGTCAGCTTGATGCGCACGCCGTTTTTCTCCAGGGTGCGGTTGCGGGTATTGAGGAGGAACGGGGGCTGGCTGATCTCGCCGGAGTGCACCACCGGCTCTCCTCCCGCCCGGCGGAACAGGGCGTCCACCCGGGCGGTGAGCTCTGCGGGAGAAAAGGGCTTGGTCACATAGTCGTCGGCGCCGGTCATGAGACCCGTCACCTTATCCATCTCCTGGGAGCGGGCAGTGAGCATGATAATGCCGATGCGGCTGTTGGTGGCCCGGATACGGCGGCAGACCTCAAAGCCGTCGATACCGGGAAGCATGATGTCAAGCAAGGCCACCTTGGTGTCCGGGTGCTCCTTCAGCCGCTCCAGCGCTTCCTCGCCGGATTCGGCTTCGATCACGTCGTACCCGCCCCGGCGCAGGTTGATGACGATAAAGCTGCGAATACTGGCTTCGTCTTCCAAAACCAAAACTTTCTTCATAGGCGTTCCTTTCTCGCAAACTTCATATCCCTCGCGTCCGCCTTACGGCAAACCCTCGTTCATTCCGCTGCGCGTCCTCTTCTCTCAATCTCCCGCCGTCCACTCCGTTGCGATGATGCTGAAGGCGGAGCGCACCTGATCGGGAGTCAGGGCCGTTTCGCCCCATCGGCTGTTGCCCTCCAGGAGCTCAGCGGTGTAGCTGGTCTCCATCTGGCGGCTGAGAATAAACCGGTTGCCCCGCAGGGCCTTGATGTCCCGGTTGGTGCCGGTGATGGCGCTGATGCGCAAAAAGGGCACCGGGACGCTGTCCCTTTCCATGCGGTAGAAGGTAACGCCGGCCTCATCGCTCATCGTCGTGCGGGAGACCATGATCGCATCGGTCCACTCCTGCGGCAGCTGGAAGGACCAGCGGCTTTCCATATCATGGTATGTCCGCAGCAGCGTTTGTCCGCTTCCCTCGGGGCCAAACTGCATCCAGTCCACCCGGTAATAGTCGTCCCCCTCCTCGCTCCACTTGGGAAGCGGCACGGGAACAGGCACTTCCGTCACCCCGTCGGCATTGATATCGGTGGGGTACAGTCCGTAATAGTCGGAGATCACGCGGCTGAC
>JAFOCY010000226.1 GCA_017380995.1 Oscillibacter sp.
TATGGCACAGAAGAAAAAGCTGTCCCTCACCGTCAAGATCACCATCAGCCTGGTGCTGGGCGTTATCGCAGGTTTGCTGCTGCAAGGCCGGTCCGATATCGCCGTGACCTACATCAAACCTTTCGGCACCATTTACCTGAACCTCATCAAAATGGTGGTCGTCCCTGTGGTGCTGCTTTCCATTATGCAGGGCATCATTTCCTTGCAGGATGTGCGCAAGGTAGGCTCCATCGGTGTGAAGACTGTGGCCTTCTATATGTGCACCACCGCCCTGGCCGTGACCCTGGGCCTCCTTTTTGCCAACATTCTCAATGTAGGCGGCGGCTACGTCATCGCCACGGAAGACTTGGTGTATGAGGCCAAGGAAGCCCCCAGCTTCATTGATACCCTTGTCAACATCTTCCCCTCCAACTTCTTCCAGCCCATGGCCAGCGCCAATATGCTTCAGGTCATTGTCATCGCCATCCTCTTTGGCTTTGGCATCATCCTGGCAGGGGAGAAGGGCAAGGCCGCCCAGGAATTCGTGGACAGCTTTGCCGAGGTCTGCTTCAAGGTCATGGGTATGATCCTGCAGCTTTCCCCCATTGGCGTCTTTGCCCTGATCTGCCCCGTGGTGGCCGAAAACGGCCCCGCCGTGCTGCTGCCCCTGCTGAAGGTCATCCTGGTTGCTTATGTGGGTTACATCTGCCACATGATCCTGGTGTATTCCATGGCTGTGAAGGGCTTTGCCGGCATGAACCCCGTCACCTTCTTCAAGGGTATGAGCCGCCCCATCATGTTCGCCTTCTCCAGCGCTTCCAGCGTAGGCACCCTGCCCTTCAATATGGAGGCCACCCAGAAGCTGGGCGCCCGCAAGTCCATTGCCAGCTTTGTCCTGCCCCTGGGCGCCACCATCAATATGGACGGCACCGCCATCTATCAGGGCGTGTGCGCCATCTTCATCGCGGAGATTTTCGGCATCGACCTGGGTCTGAGCCAGCAGCTGACCATCATCCTCACCGCTACGCTTGCCTCCATCGGCACCGCCGGCGTCCCCGGCTCCGGCATGATCATGCTGGCCATGGTGCTCCAGAGCGTGGGCCTGCCTGTGGAAGGCATCGCACTGGTAGCCGGCATTGACCGTATCCTGGACATGGGCCGCACCGTGGTCAATATCACCGGTGACGCTGCCTGCACCATCGTGGTGGACGCCTGGGAGAAAAAGCGGGAAGCCAAGCAGCAGTAATTTTGAAAGGACGGCCCACAGGGCCGTCCTTTTGTCTTGTATTTCCCCAAAAACCGTGCTAAACTATTACCAAATCCGGAAAAACCCTTATTTTTAGAAAGAGGAGCGTTCATATATGGCACTGAAAAACTTCGACCAGATCGTGGAGCGGGCCAAGCAGTCTTTCCGTCCCCAGCGCGTTGTGATCGCCGGCGCCGACTCTGAAAACATCCTCCTGGGCGCTTTCCAGGCTCAGGACGCAGGCTTTGCCACCCCCATCCTGGTGGGCGAGGCAGCCAAGATCGAACCCATGCTGGAGCGTCTGGGCCTGAAGGATAAGCCCTACCGTCTGGTGGCTACCCAGCCCGGCGGTCTGGTGGCCCAGGCCGCCATTGACCTGATCAACGCCGGCGAGGGCGATGTCCTCATGCGCGGCAACACCCAGACCCGCGAGTTCCTGATGCCCCTGCTGGACGAGAAGAACAGCCTGCGTACTGATAAGCGCCTGACCCACATCGACCTGGTGAGCATGCCTGAGTATCCCAAGCTCATCGCCATCGGTGATGTGACCGTCACCATTGAGCCCAATCTTCAGCAGAAAAAAGAGATCATCCAGGACATGGCAGAGATGCTCCACTCCATCGGCTACGACAAGCCCAACATCGCCCTGCTGTCCATGGTGGAGCATGTCAGCTTCCACATGAAGGATACCGTGGAGGCCCAGCGCCTGGTGATGGAGCACGACCAGCGCCCCATTACCGAGTGCAACCTGGTGGGTCCCATTGCCTACGACCTGATCCTGTCCAAGGAGGCAGCCCGCCTCAAAGGCTATGACAATCCCTTGTGCGGCGAGTTTGACGGCATCGTGGCTCCCAGCCTCCTGGCCGGCAACCTCATCGTCAAGTGCTGGCAGATGCACGCCCACGCCCGTACCTGCGGCGTGGTCATCGGCGCCAAGGTCCCCGTGGCCCTCACCTCCCGCAGCGACGACAAGGACGTTGCCTTCCTGTCCCTGGCCTTCTGCGCCGCTCTGGGCCAGAAGTAAATCTGCATACGCGAAAAGGACGGTCCAACGGACCGTCCTTTTTTCTTTCAGCGCAGTTTCTGACAATATTGGGTGCAAAGCTTATCCGTACACTCCGAGCATTTCAGCGCCGCATTGGAGTGCTCCCAGAACCGCTCGGGATACAGCATCACGCACAGCTCCCACACCAGCCACGCCGCCAAAGCCAGCACTACCAGGGAGATAGCGTAAAACCCACCCAGGAAGATCAACGGGGAAAACATCATCAGATGATCCCAGTTGAAAATGCGGCAGGTGGTGCAGCAGCGGGTACGCATCATCAATCGGAAGGGACACCATACCAGCACACAGATCAGGTCACATACGTAAAAGAACACCGAGATCATGAACAGCCCGATGGGGCTGATGTACCCACCCCCATACAAAAGGCCGATCACAGCAATGAGGGCGCACCAGAGAAGAAACACTCTGTATGCCGCTCTGGTGGTGGAAATGACATATCTGCGCAAAGATTCATAGTTGATCTTCTCCCGGATGGGCCGGAACCGGTTTGCAAACAGCTTCTGGGATCCCAGGGGCACCTTGTTTTTAATGGGAACGATCTGGAGGACCATATCTCCCACCCAAACGGCCCAAAGAAGGTGCAGGGGAGAGAGGGTTCGGAAGAAATTCATCCCTTCCAGGATGTCATAGGTCTGGGGCGCTTTGATCCATGCCAGCAGGCAAAGCGCCAGAACAACGATCCGTCCCGCCAGACGCCAAACATATCTCTTTCTTGTTTTCGACATACGATCCCTCTTTACGCTGTCAGGATTTTAAGGAAAAAGACGAGTTTCAAACGAAACTCGTCTTTTTCTGGTGGGGGAAGGTGGATTCGAACCACCGAAGTCAGTGACAACAGATTTACAGTCTGCCCCATTTGGCCGCTCTGGAATTCCCCCATATGAACTTTTTTGGAGCTGGTGGACGGATTCGAACCCCCGACCTGCTGATTACAAATCAGCTGCTCTACCAGCTGAGCTACACCAGCAGTTCCAGCAACAGATAGAATATTACCACGGAGCCTCTTATTTGTCAACCACTTTTTCTGAAATTCTTTTCATTTTTTTATTTCCCGGGCAATGTAGTCCTTGCTTTTCCCCTTCCGCCATGATAGGATGATACTCGGCTAATTTATTACTCTGATAAATCAACAAAGAGAGAAGGAGCTCCTTTCATGTCCATTTTGTCCAACCCTGTGCTGGTCAGCGTTGTTGTGCTGTGCCTGCTGTGTCTTTGTAAGCTCAATGTCCTGATGTCCCTGGTTCTCTCAGCCCTTACCGGCGCTGTCCTGGCAGGCATCTCCATTCCCACTGCCATGTCTATTCTTTGCGACGGTTTCGGGGCCAATGCCGGTACCGCCCTGGCCTACATCTTCCTGGGCACCTTTGCCTCCGCCGTTGCGCAGACCGGCCTTGCGGACATGATGAGCAAGAAGCTCTCCCGCGTGATGGGCAAAAGCGGCACAGTGCTGCTGGTGGTTCTGGCCGGCGTTGCCTGCCTTTCTCAAAACCTCATCCCCGTCCACATCGCCTTTATCCCTATCATGATCCCGCCCATGCTTTCCCTGCTGAACCAGCTCCGGGTGGACCGCCGGGCCGCTGCCTGCTCCCTGGCCTTTGGTCTGAAGGCTCCCTATATCTGCATCCCCTTTGGCTTTGGCGCCATCTTTATGGGCATTATCGCCGATAACATGACCGCCAACGGCATGACCATCAACGGCGAGGCTGTCACCATTTCCGACGTGGCCCGGTACAACTGGATCCTAGGCCTTGCCATGCTCTTAGGCCTCTTCATCGCCATCTTCTTTACTTACCGCCGCCAGCGTGTCTACCAGGACCGCAAGGTGGATACCTCCATGACGGAGGCCGTTTCCGACAAGCTGACCAAGGCCCATATCGTCACCATTTTGGCCATTGTGGCTGTGGTGGCTGTTCAGGTCCTCAGCGAGTCCCTGGCCCTCAGCGCCCTTTGCGGCGTGCTGGTGATGATCCTGGGCGGCGCCATCCCCTGGAAGCAGGTGGATGAAAACTTTGCAAGCGGCATCCGTCTGATGGGCATGATCGCCATGATCATGCTGGTAGCCGGCGGCTACGCCGAGGTCATGAAGGCCACCGGCTCTGTGAACGCCCTGGTGGAGGCCGCCGTTGTGATCATGGGCGGCAGCAAGTGGGTGGCCGCCGTGGTCATCACCCTCATCGGTTTGCTGGTCACCATGGGTATCGGCAGCTCCTTCTCCACCGTTCCCGTTCTGGCGGTCCTGTATGTGCCCCTTTGCAGCCGCATGGGCTTTTCTCCCGCGGCTACCATCCTCCTGATGTCTGCCGCCGCTGCCCTGGGCGATGCCGGTTCCCCCGCTTCCGACACCACCCTTGGCCCCACCTCCGGCCTCAACGCCGACGGCCAGCACGACCACATCTGGGATACCTGCGTGCCCACCTTCCTCCACTTCAACATTCCCCTGATGCTGGTTTCCATCGTAGTCTCCCAATTCATCTGATACAAACAGCCGTCCCAAAAGGGCGGCTGTTTTTCTGTTACTTTTCTTTACTTTCACAAGTTTCCTGTGAGGAAGAATTGACTTTCCCCCGGAAATCCGATAGGATATACTTGTCAACATCTATGAAAAGGAGGGACCGTTATGACCTTTGGAGCGCGCTGCCGCGCCCGCCGGGAAGAACTGGGCATGAGCCGTGCGCAGTTAGCCGCTGTGCTGGGCGTATCTCTTTCCGCCATCAGCAACTACGAGACCGGCGTCAGCTTCCCGAAGGAAAATCTGCTTCTGCGGCTTTTTGATGCCCTGCAAACGGACCCCAACACCCTTTTTCAGGACCACTACCGCGGCGGCAAGGATATCCTCAGCCGCAGTGAACGGACGCTGATCCAGCGCTCCCGCGCCCTTTCCCCCAAGGGCCGGGAAGCCCTTCTCTCCGTGGCGGACACGCTCTGCGCCGCCCAGGAGGAGGCGGCCCCTGCCCAGACGGAGCCCCGGGTCATTCCCCTGTACCATTCCAGCGCCGCCGCAGGCTATGCTGCCCCTGTATTCGGGGAGGATTTTGACTATATCCCCGTAGAAGACGATGTCCCCCCGGGCGCGGAGTTCGCCGTGCGTATTCAGGGCGACTCCATGACCCCCTTCATCGAGGACGGAGAAATCGTCTATGTGAACCACGATCCTTTGCAGCCGGGAGATATAGGCATTTTCTGGCTGGACGGTGATATGCTCTGCAAGCAGTACCACAAGGACCCCGCCGGGGTGGTATACCTCTTCTCCTTGAACCGGGCCAGGGCGGACGCCGATGTGGTCCTTACCCCCTCCAGCGGCCGGAGACTGGCCTGTTTTGGCCGTGTGATTCTCCACGCCCCGCCGCTTCCCGGAATGTAATCAAAAAGGACGACCCGTTGGGTCGTCCTTTCATCTTTCATATAGGAGCTTACACCAGGCCCTGCACAATGATCACAAAGATCAAAACAGGCAGCACAAACTGGAAGTAAGGCTTGAGCCAGCGGGGCATCTTCATGCCGTCACCGGTGTTGGTCTCAGCCAGATACTTGTCAAAGCCCCAGCCAAACTTGGTGGAGCAGAACAGCACGAAGATCAGCGCGCCGCCGGGGAGGAGGAGGTTGCTGACAATGAAGTCCTCGCTGTCCAGCACATTCCGTCCGCCGATGAGGGTGACGCCCTTGAGGACGCTGTCGCCCAGGGCGCAGGGAATGGAACCGATCAGCACGACGAAAAAGTTGATCAAAGTGGCCTTCTTACGGCTCCAACCGAAGTTATCCATGCAGTTGGCCAGCAAATTCTCCACAACGCCAATGATGGTGGAGAAGCAGGCAAAGGCCATAAACAGGAAGAACAGCATACCCCAGATACTTCCGCCGGCCATGTTCATAAAGACCTTGGGCAGGGTCATAAACACCAGGGGAGGACCTGCACCGGGCTCCACGCCGAAGCTGAAGCAAGCAGGGAAGATGATCAGGCCGGATGCAACCGCCACAAAGGTATCCAGCAGGCAGATACGTACCGCCTCGCCGGTCAGGCCATGGTCGCGGGACATATAGCTGCCGAAAATCTGCATACCGGCCATACCGATGGAAAGGGTAAAGAAGGCCTGGTTCATGGCAGCAGTGA
>JAFOCY010000227.1 GCA_017380995.1 Oscillibacter sp.
GGAATCCCACCGGATGGATTATGCCACGGAGGAGGCGTATGAGGCGGCCGTCGCCTCCGCCAAGTCCGGTGCGGTCCAGACCTCCTGGCGCAACAAGTGCATCGACTCCACCTATGAGCCCGGCTCCACCTTCAAGCCCATCACCTTGGCGGTGGCTCTGGAAGAGGGTATGGTGAATATGAACACCACCTTCAACTGCACCGGCTCCATCATGGTGCCGGGCTGGTCCAAACCCATCAACTGCTCCAAAAAGGCGGGCCATGGCATCCAGGACCTGAAGACCGCCACCGGTAACTCCTGCAACCCCGCCTTTATTTCCATGGGCCTGAGCATTGGTACGGATCTCTACTGGAAGTACCTCCAGTCCTTCGGGTTGATGGGTCCCACCGGCATCGATATGATCGGCGAGACCAAGGGTATTTTTGGCACGGAGAAGAACTTTAAGTCCAACGTGGTCTCTCTTGCCTCCTATGCCTTCGGCCAGACCTTTAACGTTACGCCCATCGAGCTGATCCGGGCCCAGGCGGCCTGCATCAACGGAGGCTATCTCTATACCCCCTATATCGTGGAACAAACCCTGGATGATGACGGAAATATCATCACCCAGCACGATACCACCCCCGTTCGCCAGGTCATCAGCGACGAGACCTCGGCGAAGGTGCGGGAGTGTCTGGAATACGTGGTGGCCTACGGCACCGGCAAAAACGGACAGGTGACAGGCTACCGCATCGGCGGCAAGACCGGTACCGCAGATAAGACCGGTACCAGGACCGCTGATAATCCCAAGGGTGACGTCGTGGTCTCCTTCATGTGCTTTGCACCCGCGGACGATCCCCAGTACATCATGCTTTTGACCATGGATACCCCCAGCCGTAATACGCCGACCTACGTTTCCGGCGGCAACATGGTGGCCCCCTTTGCAAGCCAGATCATGGGCGAGGTCCTGCCGGACCTGGGCGTGGAGCCGGACTATACAGAAGAGCAGCTGGCCGGGGCCGATGCGGCGGTACCCAACACCGTGGGTCTTACCGCATCCGAGGCCATTACCAAGCTGGAAGGCGCGGGCTTTGGCTATAAGCTGGTAGGCGCTTCTGATACCGTTACTGCCCAGATCCCTGCCGGCGGCGCCATCGTGCCCAATAACGCAAGCATCATCCTCTACTGCGGCGCGGAGGCGGATACCTCCCCTTGTACCGTGCCTAATGTTGTGGGGCTGAGCGCGGCGGAGGCCAATAAGGCCATTACCAATGCGGGCCTCATCATGCGCATCGCAGGTACCACCTCCTCTTCTTCCGGAAATGTTTACGCCATCTCCCAGGAGACGGCGGAGGGAACGGAGCTTGCCCCCGGCGAGGTCGTTACGGTTCGCTTTGGTGACAGCTCGGTCCTGGATTAAGGAAACCGCATTTTTCACATGGTTCCCGGCACAAAATACCATATACTTTGCAATTCGCCTTGGTATAATAGGGAAGAGAATGTGCCGGGAACAAAGGCGAAAGGAGAACGTCATATGAAACTCAAAGATTTGATGCAGGGCATTGAGATCCTCTCGGCTTCTGCCGATCTGGAATTGGAGATCGCCCATGTGCGCTATGATTCCCGCATGGTGGAAGCGGGGGATGTGTTCGTGGCCGTCAGCGGATACGCGGTGGACGGACACCGGTTTATCCCCTCTGTGATGGAAAAGGGAGCGGCCGCCGTGATCTGCGAGCGTGTCCCGGAAGGGAAGGTCCCCTATATCCAGGTGGCGGATTCCCGCCGATGCCTTGCCTCCCTGGGCGCCAATTTCTATGACCATCCCACGAAGAAAATGAAGATGGTGGCAGTTACCGGTACCAACGGAAAGACCACCACTACCTATCTTCTCAAGGCCATCCTGGAAAAAGCCCGGGGAGCCAAGGTGGGATTGATCGGTACCAACCAGAATATGATCGGGGAGCAGATCCTCCCCACGGAGCGCACTACCCCCGGTCCCTTTGAGGCCCAGGAACTTTTTGCGAAGATGTATGATGCAGGCTGTACCCATGTGGTGATGGAAACTTCCTCCCACGCGCTGCATCAGGGCCGTATCCACGGCGTATGGTATGATGTAGGCATCTTTACCAACCTTACCCAGGACCACCTGGATTACCACGAGACCATGGAGGCCTACTGCGACGCCAAGGCCATTTTGTTCCGCAACTGTACCACCGGCGTTGTTAACGCCGATGATGGGTGGACAGAGCGGCTGATGAAGGACGCCGCCTGCTCTGTTTTGACATACGCGAAAGAGGCGGCGGCAGACCTGCGGGCCGAGGAGATCGAACTTGCTTCCGATCACATTGCCTTTACGGCGGTCATGGGGGAACAGCGTGTCCCCATCCGGGTGAATATCCCCGGCGGGTTCATGGTGTATAATACCCTGGATGTGCTGGGCGCAGCCCTGGCCCTGGGGATCTCGCTGGAAGAAAGCGCGGCCGTGCTTTCCGGCGTGCACCATGTCAAGGGCCGTGTGGAGGTCGTTCCCACCCCCGGCAAGGACTACACCATCCTCATTGACTATGCCCATACCTCCGACAGCCTCATCAATGTGCTCTCCACCGTCAAGGGCTTTGCCAAGGGCCGCACCGTGGCCCTCTTTGGCTGCGGCGGCGACCGGGACCGCACCAAGCGTCCCCTCATGGGCAAGGCGGCGGCGGACTGGGCGGATTTCGTCATCGTCACCACCGATAACCCCCGTACCGAGAAGCCCGGCGATATCATTGCCGATATCCTGCCGGGCCTGGAGGGTTCCGGCACGTCCTACGTGGTGGTGGAGGACCGCATTGAGGCC
>JAFOCY010000228.1 GCA_017380995.1 Oscillibacter sp.
CCCTGGCAGTATCTGCCTTGGGGACTAGCTGCTGGTATCATTGCCGTGGGCGCATGTATCTCCCGCCTGGTCTATAAGCACCAGGAAGTCTCTGCCCAGACCGCCGCCCTGCAAAAGCGCTTTGGCACCACGGACAAAGAGGCCATTGCCGCTATGACGGAAGAATATTTGGTCCTTCTGGAAGCACGGGACTCCGCTCAGGCTGACGCTGCTGCCAAATCTGCCGCCGCGGAGAGCCTCCACGCAAGCTTCACCGCCAACGAGCAGGCCATTTTGCTGGAGGTCCGCCGCTTCGCCCCTGAAGCCTTTGACGTTACCACCGCCGACGCCGAATTGCGCCGCTGCGCTCAGCGCCGCAAGGCACTTTCCGAAGCCGAAAGCGCCTATAAGGAAGCCCAGATGCGCCTGGAGTTCCTGCGCCAGCAGGAAGAAAAGGGAAAGACTCCCGTCTCCCCCGACATGACCCCTCCGGCGCGCCGGCTGGACGTGGTGGAAAACGAACTGCGCCACGTGGAAGCCCAGCTTCTCCATCAGCGCTCCGAGGCTGACCAGATGGCAGGCCAGCTCCGCTCCGCCGGTGATGTGGTGGCGCTGCGCTCCGCCGCGGAAAAGCTCCGCGCAGACATCACCAACGCCGAAAAAGAGTACGCCGCCATCCGCCTTGCCATGGAAGCGCTGGAAAAAGCCAACCAGCAGCTCCAGACCCGTTTCTCCCCCGCCCTGGGCCGCCGCACCGGTGAGATCTTCTCCGCCCTGACAGAGGGGGCCTACGATGCCGTGGTGCTGGACCGGGAGCTGTCCCTTTCCGCCGTCCCTGCCAGGGACTCCCAGTACCGGGATCTCTCCTACCTTTCCGCCGGCGCCACAGACCAGCTGTATCTGGCCGCGCGCCTTGCCATCAGCGAACTGGTGCTGCCCAAGGAAAAGAAGGTCCCCCTGGTGCTGGATGACGCTCTGGCCAATTTTGACGATCAGCGCTGCAAGACCGCCCTCAAGTGGCTGAAAGATGAGGCAAAGGACCGCCAGGTCATCCTCTTCACCTGCCACAGCCGGGAAGCGGATTTCTTCGCCGGAGATGAGGAAGTTCACATCCAACAGTTGACGAATCCGGCCTCCAGGGTATAAAATATCTTTTGCGTATATTCGTGTCCCAAGGACACTATCTGAGATAAGGAGAATCGATCATTATGAGCGAATGCACCCATAATTGCTCCACCTGCAGCGAAAACTGCGGCGAGCGCACCGAACCCCAGTCCCTTCTCAAGGAACACAACCCCAAGGCCCACGTGGGCAAGGTCTACGGCATCGTCTCCGGTAAGGGCGGCGTCGGCAAGTCCATGGTCACCAGCCAGCTGGCTACCATCATGCGCCGCCGCGGCTATGAGGTGGGTGTGATGGACGCCGATATCACCGGCCCCTCCATCCCCAAGGCCTTTGGCGTCCATGAGCGCGCCGAGGGCAGCGCCGACGGCATCTATCCCCGCTACTCCCGCACCGGCATCCAGGTGATGAGCGTGAACCTCCTGCTGGAAAACGAGACGGATCCCGTGATCTGGCGCGGTCCCGTGATCTCCGGCGTGGTCCAGCAGTTCTGGACGGACGTTCTCTGGCACTGCGACTACCTGTTCGTGGATATGCCTCCCGGAACCGGTGACGTCTCCCTCTCCGTATTCCAGTCCATTCCCCTGGACGGCATCATCATCGTGGCCTCTCCCCAGGAGCTGGTGAGCATGGTGGTGGAAAAGGCCGTGAAGATGGCAGAGATGATGAATGTGCCCATCGTTGGCATCGTGGAGAACATGAGCTACGTTGCCTGCCCCGACTGCGGCAAGAAGATCCATCTCTTCGGCGAGGGTAAAACTGCCGAGGCTGCCCAGCGGCACAACCTGGAGGTCCTGGCTGAAATGCCCATCGACCCCGCCCTGGCCGCCCTGACCGATGCAGGCAATATCGAGTCCTTCCAGGGTACCTGGCTGGACGCTGCCGCCGACAAGATTGAAGGCAAGTAAATCCTATCGAGCCGTACCGTGTTGCCATGGTACGGCTCGTCATTATATGCGTCCGTAAGCCAATTTGTACGACTCTCCCACCACAAAAATGTTTTATTTTGTGGCGAAAAACAGTTGCAAAAAGTCACAGGATTCGACATAATGTAAAATAATGTATTTTTTCTTCCCGCTTCCAAAACGTCGGGAAGAAATCTCAACATGAATCGAAGGGAGAACCGTCATATGCAGGAACTGAAGGACCGTATTATCAAGGAAGGCAAAGTCCTCCCCGGTAATATCATCAAAGTAGACGGCTTTTTGAATCACCGCATCGACACTGTCCTCATGGATCATATCGCCGAGGAGTTCGGAAAACATTTCAATCTGGACGATGTGACCCTCATCCTCACCGCCGAGGCCTCCGGCATTGCACTGGCCACTGTGATGGCCCATCACTACAAGAAGCCTCTGGTCTTCGCAAAAAAGGCAAAGAGCGACAATATTGAGGGTGGGCTGTACCGCAGTGACATTTTCTCCTATACTTATAAAAAGAAGGTCACTCTGATCGTTGCCAAGGAGTGGATCTCCTCCAGCGATAAGGTCCTCATCATTGACGACTTCATGGCCAATGGCGAAGCCATGCGCGGACTGATCGATATCGTCAACGGCGCCGGCGCAGAGCTAGTGGGTATCGGCTGCGCTGTAGAGAAGGGCTTCCAGGGCGGCGGTGACCGTTTGCGTGCGGCCGGCATGAACCTCAAGAGCCTGGCGATCGTGGAGTCTGCCGAGCCCGGCAACATCGTTTTCCGTGAGGATACCTGACCATTTTCCTTTTATGAAAAATGCGGTCCGCTATGTGGGCCGCATTTCTTATTTTTGGAAGATTGTGAAAGAATCGATACTTGTAATGTCAAAAAAAATGTCGTATAATATGTGTTTGTAAATGAACTCTTTGCAATTTTCAGCAACTGCAAAACAGGAACCACCAAACTTTTTCAGGAGGAACCGATATGAGTAATATTCGCCCCGATTCCATGCCCCGCATCACTACTCTGGAGCTCGCCCAGCAGTTTATCGACGAGCAGGTCGCTGCCGTTCGTGAGCAGGTTGGTGACAAGAAAGTACTTCTGGCCCTTTCCGGCGGCGTGGACAGCTCTGTTGTCGCCGCACTGCTGATCAAGGCCATCGGCAAGCAGCTGGTCTGCGTGCACGTCAACCACGGTCTGATGCGCAAGGGCGAGAGCGAGCAGGTCATCGAAGTCTTCGGCAAGGAGCTGGACGCCAACTTGATCTATGTCGACGCTACTGACCGTTTCCTGGATCTGCTGGCCGGCGTTTCCGATCCCGAAGCCAAGCGCAAGATCATCGGCGGCGAGTTTATCAAGGTCTTTGATGAAGAGGCCGCAAAGCTGGATGGTATCGACTTCCTTGCACAGGGCACCATCTATCCCGACATCCTCGAGAGCATCAAGGCCGCTGAGAGCGGCAAGCCCGTCAAGTCCCACCACAACGTCGGCGGTCTGCCCGACGACATGGCCATGGAGCTGGTGGAGCCCGTGAAGCTCCTCTTCAAGGACGAAGTCCGCGTCGTAGGCGAGGCTCTGGGCCTGCCCCACGGCATGGTCTACCGTCAGCCCTTCCCCGGCCCCGGCCTGGGCGTGCGCTGCCTTGGCGCCATCACCCGCGATCGTCTGCACGCCCTGCGCGAGGCTGATGCCATCCTGCGCGAGGAGTTTGACAACGCCGGTCTTGCCGGCAAGGTCTGGCAGTACTTCATCGCCGTCCCCGATGTGAAGAGCGTTGGCGTGCGCAACGAGATGCGTTACGAGGGCTGGCCCGCCATCATCCGCGCCGTGAACACCACCGACGCCATGACCGCCACCATCGAGGAGATCCCCTACGCTCTGCTGCACAAGATCACCGACCGCATCACCCACGAGGTCGAGGGCATCAACCGTGTCCTGTATGATCTGACTCCCAAGCCCATCGGCACCATTGAGTGGGAGTGAGTTTTTGAAACTCCGAACCCGTTGCGGCACAACGATTTTGCGGTTTTATATCTCTCTTTTGATAAC
>JAFOCY010000229.1 GCA_017380995.1 Oscillibacter sp.
ATAGAGACCACCGTGCGGTAATTTTCAATGTGGATCTCCGCGCGGGCGTTGATCTCTGCCTCGGTGTAGATGCCATGCTTGGTGAACAGGTCCACATTCTTCTTGGCATTGTACATGGGAAGGGCGTCAGCGGCGGTGGGGAGGTTCACAAGGCCGCGGCGCTTTGCCTCGGCCAGCCAATCCTCAGTGTAGCCGTTGCCGTTGAAGATGACCCGCTGGTGATCCGTAAGGACGCGGCGGATGAGCTTCTGGAGGTCTGCCTGGAAGTCGAAGGAACCCTCCAGCTCGTCGGCGAACTGCTGGAGCTCCTCGGCCATGATGGTGTTGAGGGCGATGTTGGGGCCGGAAACAGACTGGGAGGAGCCGGGCATACGGAACTCGAACTTGTTGCCGGTGAAGGCCATGGGAGAAGTGCGGTTGCGGTCCGTGTTGTCCTGAGGAATGGCGGGAAGAACGTCCACGCCTACCTGGAGGTTGTGCTTTCCGGCACTCTGGAAGTCCGTGCCCTGGATGATGGATTCCACAACGCCCGTCAGCTCGTCACCCAGGAAGATGGACAAGACCGCGGGGGGAGCCTCCAAAGCGCCCAGACGGTGGTCGTTGCCGGGGAAGGCCACGGTGGCCCGGAGGAATTCCTGGTAATCGTCCACGCCCTTAATGAAGGCAGCCAGGAAGAGGAGGAACTGGGCGTTCTGGCGGGGGGTGGAACCGGGGCGGAAGAGGTTGCGGCCGGTATCCGTTGCCAGGGACCAGTTGTCGTGCTTGCCGGAGCCGTTGACGCCGGCGAAGGGCTTTTCGTGGAGGAGACACACAAGACCGTGGCGGTCCGCCACTTTTTTCATGATCTCCATGGTGAGCTGGTTGTGGTCGCAGGCGGTATTGGCGTCGGAGTAGATGGGCGCCATTTCGTGCTGGGCGGGGGCTGCCTCATTGTGCTTGGTCTTGGAAAGGACGCCCAGCTTCCAAAGCTCCTGGTCCAGCTCCTTCATGTAGGCCACCACACGGGGCTTGATGGCGCCAAAATAGTGGTCGTCCAGGTCCTGGCCCCGGGGAGGCTTGGCGCCGAAGAGGGTGCGGCCTGTCATCCGCAGGTCCATGCGCTTGGAGTACATCTCCTTGTCTACCAGGAAGTATTCCTGCTCGGGACCCACCTGGGGGATGACGCGCTTGACATCCGTTTCTCCGAAGAGGCGGAGGATGCGCACGGCCTGGCGGCTCACCTCGTCGATGGAACGCAGGAGGGGGGTCTTTTTGTCCAGGGCATGTCCGGAATAGGAGCAAAAGACAGTGGGAATGCACAAGGAGCCTTCCTTGATGAAAGCGAAGGAGGTGGGGTCCCAGGCAGTGTAGCCGCGGGCTTCGAAGGTGGCGCGAAGGCCGCCGGAGGGGAAGGAGGAGGCATCAGGCTCGCCTCGGACCAGTTCCTTGCCGGAAAACTCCATCATCACCCGGCCGCTGCCGGCGGGGGAGACGAAGCTGTCGTGCTTTTCGGCGGTGACGCCGGTCATGGGCTGGAACCAGTGGGTGTAGTGAGTGGCGCCCTTTTCCAGAGCCCACTGCTTCATGGCTTCGGCGATCTCATTGGCCGTGGCCAGGTCCAGGGAGGTTCCATCGGTGATGCACTTTTTCCAGGATTTATAACTGGTGGGGGACAGACGCTCTTTCATAGTCTCCTCGTTGAAGACGAGGCTTCCGAAAAGGTCGGAAATGGCGGATTTGCTCATAGGACATCCTCCTGAAATCGGCATAAAATCATAATTATAAATTATCAGGTAATTTGGAGGAATGCAAGGTATTACTTTCACAATCTTTTTCTGAACTTTGATGCATTAGTTAGCAAAAAACGCGGGATGAAAATAAGTAAGGGCGGCCACAGGCCGCCCGGTCAACCTTCCATGTGTCTGCCAAGGAAGGCAGCCACCGTCTGTGCCAGCTTATACTCCGCGTCTCCGGGGAGCTGAGCGGGGTCGGTGCCGATAAAAAGCACCATGCCCAGAAGATCCCCCTCTGCAAGGATGGGAGCGGCCACGTAAGTGAGAAACTGGCTGGCGCTGTCACTTACGGGGACGCTCTGGCCTCCGGCGGTGAGCTGGTAAATGCGGCGGCTTTCCATGATCTGCTCCAGGGCGGGGGTGATGCGCTTGCCCTGCAGTTCACGCTTGCCGCCGCCGGCAATGGAGATCACCGTATCCCGGTCCGTTACGGCGCAGATGCTTCCGGTGGACCGGCTCATGGTCTCACACAGCTGGGCGGCGAAATCCTCCAGCCCACCAAGCAGAGAATATTTTTTAAAGATAACTTCCCCTTCCCGGCTGGTGTAGATCTCCAGCGGGTCCCCCTCCCGGATGCGCATGGTGCGCCGGATCTCCTTGGGGATGACGACCCTGCCCAGGTCGTCGATGCGTCTTACGATTCCAGTAGCCTTCATGCTTTCAAACCTTTCTTGTTTCCGGCTTGGCCGGAAATTCCTCTGCGGGTATTATTTGCGCCGGTACGGCGGTTATACCGGAAAATCTATGGGGAAAAGCTGGCAAAAGAGCGGCAAGTATTGACAAATTACCCCTTTTTCGTGTATGATTCTAACTGTTGCATATCGTTAAAAGAAAAAACGAAAGCGAGTTAAAACCATAAGCGATAACGGAGGAGAAGAGTTATGAAAAAAGGAAACGTCCGGGCACTTTTGCCCATTGGCGTATTTTTGGCCATTTATCTGGGCCTGGGACTGATCTTCGAATATGGCATGAAGATCCCCATGGGCTTTTACAACATTCCCATCGTGGTGGCCTTCCTGATCGCCCTGTTGGTGGCCTGCATCCAGAACCCCAAGCTGAAATTTGACGATAAGCTGGATATCATGGCCCGGAGCGTTGGCGACAAGAACATCATCACCATGATCCTGATCTTTATGGAGGCCGGCATCTTTGTGGGCGTTGTGGGCCGCTCCAGCGCGGAGAGCGTTGCCTACTTTTTGCTGTCCATCATTCCTGCCCGCTTCGCCGTGGCTGTTATTTTCGTGGTGAGTGCCTTTGTATCCACCGCCATGGGTACTTCCGTTGGCACCATCACCCTCATCACCCCCATCGCCGTGGCGGTGTCTGCCGCCTCCGGCTTCTCCCTGCCCCTTTGCGTGGGTACTGTGATGGGCGGCGCCATGTTCGGCGACAACCTCTCCTTCATCTCCGACACCACCATCGCCGCCTGCAACGGCCAGGGCTGTGCCATGAAGGATAAGTTCCGGGAAAACTTTGGCATCGCCCTCCCTGCGGCCCTTGCAACCGTGGTGCTGATCCTGGTGCTGACCATGGGAGCCGATACCGCCGGTATGGAGATCCCCGCCTATAACCTGATCCAGATCATCCCCTATGTGCTGGTGCTCATCGGCGGTGCCATCGGCATCAACGTGTTCGTGGTGCTCCTGATCGGCATCCTCTCCGGCTCTGCCATCATGCTGGCCACCGGAGCCACCGCCGCCACCGCCCTCCTGGCCAACATGGGTTCCGGCGCCTCCGGTATGTTTGAGACCACCATGGTGGCCATCCTGGTCTCCGCCATCTGCGGCCTGGTCCGCGAATACGGCGGCTTTGAGGCCCTGCTGTACTTCATCAAGCACTGGTTCAAGGGCAACAAGGGCGGCCAGCTGGGTATGGGCCTGCTGGTAGGCGCCATGGATATTGCCACCGCCAACAACACTGTGGCCATCGTCATGGCAAACCCCATTGCCAAGGAGATGAGCCAGGATTACGGCATTTCTCCCCGGAAGGCCGCTTCCATCCTGGATACCTTCTCCTGCGTGTTCCAGGGTGTCATCCCCTACGGTGCTCAGATGCTGGTGGCCATTTCCGCAGCCTCTGAGCTGGGCTACAGCATCTCTGCTTTCGAGATCATGCCCAATCTGTTCTACCCCTATCTGCTGCTGGTCAGCTCCCTGATCTTTATTTTCGTGGTGCCTGAGCGGAAGAAATAAGCGTGAAAAAACGGCTGCGTCAAGCAGCCGTTTTTTTTATTATGTTTGTGGTATGGGCGTTAACCGATGGCAAAGGCCTTTTCCGTAAAGGTGGCGATGATGCGCTCCAGGCAGCGGACGTTGTCCACATCCACGCAGATATTCAGATACTTGGCGTCCATGGGATACTCCCGCAGGTCGGCCACGATCATGCCCCGGGTGTACTCGCCCTTGCACTCCACGCGGCAGGGGATCTTCCGGGTGGTGAAGAGCTGGGGATGGGTGGCGTAGACCAGGGCGGAGGGGTCGTGGACAGGGGAGCGGTCCAGGCAGTTATTCTGGGCGTGGTTGAAGGGGAAATACACATCGTTGGTGGCTTTGACGATGTACTCGGCAAAGGCCTTGTTTTCCGGGGTAGCGTACTTGAGCAGCTTCTGCAGGACTTCGGGCGTCACCTGGGTCTTGTGGGTCACATCCAGGCCCACCATGGTGATGTCAAAGCCGGCCTGGAGGACGATGTCCGCAGCTTCGGGGTCGCCGAAGATGTTGGCCTCGCTCATGGGCAGAACGTTGCCCCGCTCTTTATAGGTGCCGCCCATGAAGATCACGTTTTTCACCATGTTGGGAAGCTCCGGCTCCTTCTTCAGGGCCAGGGCCAGGTTGGTCATGCGGCCCAGAGTGATGATGGTCAGCTCCCGGCCGTGCTCTTTGGCCATCTGGATGATGAAGTCCTCGGCCTTCATGTCCAGGGGCTTCTGGTCCGTTTCGGGGATCTCCACGCCGCCGATGCCGTTGGAGCCGTGGATGTGGTACTCAGGGCCATGCCAGTCACCAAACAGGGGCTTGTTCTCGCCCACCACCACGGGGACCTCGTAGCCGGGGTTGGCCATTTTGATCAGGCGCAGGCTGTTTTCTGCACCCTGGGGGGCGGTGGTGTTTCCGAAACTGGTGGTGATGCCCACTACCCGGACATTGGGGTGCTTGAGGGCGTAATAAATAGCAACGGAATCATCGATGCCGGTATCTGCGTCAATGAGGAATTTCAGCATAAGGAGCCTCCTTGCAAATTGTTTGTAATTATTATAAGATAAATAATAAAAAATGTAAAGACACATCCTGCAGACCAAATATGAGGAGGAGTTTTATGCGAAAGGCAGAAGAAGTGGTCAAGATCTTGGGCCTTGAGCCCCTGGAAGGGGAGGGCGGCATGTACCGCTCTACCTATAATTGTGAGCGGACGCTGGAGGGCGGTCCTCTGGGCGGCGCCATCTATTACCTGCTCCATGGGAAGGCTTTTTCCCATTTCCATGTGCTCACTGGAGATGAGGTGTGGTTCTTCCACTGCGGCGACAGTGTGGACCTTGTGACGCTGTGGCCCGACGGGACTTATCAGGTGACCCGCCTGGGAAATGACCTGGAAAAGGGGGAAGTCCCTCAGTTTCTGGTCCCCAAGGGCGTCTGGATGGGCGCCTGCATGGCGCCGGGGGGAGACTATGCCCTCATGTCCACGGTGACGGTCCCCGGATACACCGACGGCTCCTACACCCATGGCGACCGGGAGGCTCTTTTGCAGAAGTGGCCCGGCGCAGCGGAGTGGATCGAAAAGCTGACGGGGCAGACCTTTCCCTTTTAAGGCCATTATCTCAGATTTCCGCCAACATTAGCAAAACAAATCGCTGGCCTCAAGACAAAAGGTTGACTTTTGACGGCAGGCAAAGTATCATAAAATAGAGAAAAATAGGCGTGATGTCACCCGGGAAGGTCCACCTTTCCGGGCAAGATGCGCGTTTGGAGGACCTTATGAATTATAAAGCAGAACTGGTGACTGCCGGAAAGCAGATGCTGGAAAAGAAGCTCACCGTGGAGACCTGGGGCAACATCAGCCTCTATGACGCGGAGAGCGGCCTTGTTTATATGACACCCTCCGCCATGCCCTACCACACCATCACCGAGGATGATGTGGTGGTGGTCCGCCTGAGTGACGGCGAGGTCGTGGAGGGAACACGCAAGCCCACCATCGAAAAGGAACTCCATCTGGAGGTCTACCGCAACCGCCCCGGCATCGGCGCGGTGATCCATACCCATCCCATCTACTCTCAGGTCTTTGCCGCGCTGCACCGCTCCATCCCCGCGGTGATCGACGAGGCGGCCCAGGCCCTGGGCGGCGAGGTGGAAACGGCGGAATACGCCCTGCCCGGCTCTCAGGAGCTGGCGGAGAACACCATCAAGGCCCTGGGCAAGGATAAAATGGCATGCCTCCTTGCCAACCACGGCGCTGTGTGCCTGGGTGAGGACCTGGGCAAGGCCTTCAAGACCTGTGCCGTACTGGAAATGACGGCCCAGATCTACCACATGGCCCTGCAGATCGGCACGCCCCACATCATCCCCGAAGACAAAGTGGCCTTCATGCGGGATTTCGTTGCCAACCACTACGGACAGGGAAAGTAAAGGAGTATTACCATGGATCAGATCACGCAGGTCACCCATATCGATAATGTGAAGCTGACGGAGGACAAAAAGGCCGTTGTTTTCATCGACCAGACCCAGCTCCCCAACCGCACTGTGTACCTCACCGCCGACACCGAAGAGGACTGCTTTGACGCCATCTTGAAGCTGAAGGTCCGGGGCGCCCCCTGCATCGGCATCTTCGCCGGCTACGCCATGTATGTGCTGTGCCAGAAGTATCAGGACAAGCCCTATGCCGAGTTTGCCGCCGAGTATAAGCGCCAGTCCGCTTATTTGAATTCCTCTCGCCCCACCGCTGTGAACCTGAGCTGGGCGCTCAAACGGATGGAGAAGATCGTGGAGGAGAGCAGTGAAGTGCCTGTGGGCGAGATCGTGGAGAAGCTGGGCCGGGAGTGCGTGGCCATCCACGAGGAAGACATTGCCATGTGCCGCAAAATCAGCGAGTATGGCCTGAGCCTCATCAAGGAAGGCGACGGCATCCTTACCCACTGCAACGCAGGCCCCCTGGCTACCTCCCGCTACGGCACCGCCCTTGGCCCCATGTTCCTGGGCAAGGAGAAGGGCATGAACTTCCGGGTGTTTGCCGATGAGACCCGCCCCCTGCTCCAGGGCGCCCGCCTTACAAGCTATGAGCTGCAGAAGGCCGGCATCGACGTGACTCTCATCTGCGACAATATGGCTTCCATCGTCATGCGCAACGGCTGGATCCAGGCCTGCTTTGTGGGCTGCGACCGCATCGCCGCCAACGGCGACTTTGCCAACAAGATCGGCACCTCCGGCGTTGCCATCCTGGCAAAGCACTACGGTATCCCCGTTTACACTTTGGGCCCCTCCTCCACCATCGATATGAACTGCCCCGACGGCGAGCACATCGAGATCGAGCTGCGGGATCCCAACGAGATCAAAGAGAAGTTCTACGCCGAGCCCATGGCCCTCAAGGAAGTCAAGTGCTACAATCCTGCCTTTGACGTTACCGACCATGAGCTGCTTGCCGGCATCGTCACTGAGAAGGGCATTGTTCGTCCGCCCTTTGATGTGAACCTGAAGAAGCTGTTCGGCTAAGCCCTATTTCCATTGTTTTATAGCCTCTCCAAGGGCTGTAAATAAATTTCAGGAAGATCCAAATTAAAAAAAAGGAGTTTCACAAATGAAAAAGCTTTTCGCAACCATCCTGGCTGTGGCAATGACTCTGTCCCTGGCCGCCTGCGGCGCCAAGAAGGAAGAGGCCCCTGCCGCTTCCTCCGCTCCCGCTGCTTCCTCCGCCCCCGCCGCTTCCTCCACCGAGGAGTCTACCGGCATGAAGATCTGCATCATCACCTCCTCCGGTATTGATGACGGTTCCTTCAACCAGAACTGCTACAAGGGCATCCTGGACTTCGTTGCCGACCACCCCGACTGCACCGTGCAGGACATCAAGGAGCCTGACTACAACGAGCTGGTTCCCACTGTTGACCGTCTGGCCGGCGATTATGACGCCTTCGTTCTGCCCGGCTTCAACTTCACCGCCATCGGCGACATCGCTATGAACAACCCCGACAAGTACTTCCTGGTGGTCGACTCCACCATCACCGACTCCCAGGGTAACGCTGTGACTCTGGACAACGTTTACACCATGACCTTCTCCGAGCAGGAGGGTGGCTTCTTTGCCGGCATGGCCGCTGCTTTCTCCACTCAGACCGGTAAGGTTGCTGTTGTCAACGCCATGGCTTATCCCTCCAACGTCAACTACCAGTTCGGCTTCATGTCCGGCGTCAACTATGCCAACAAGCACTATGGCACCACTGCTGAGTACGTTGAGCTGCCCTCCTATGCCGGTGTTGATCTGACTGGCGCCAACGTTGGCGGCAACTACACCGGTGACTTCGCTGACGAGGCTACCGGCAAGGTCGTGGGCGAGGCTCTGATCGCTGAGGGCTGCGACATCATCTTCAGCGCCGCCGGCGCTTCCGGCAACGGCGCTTGGACCGCTGCCAAGGAGACCTCCAACGTTATGATGATCGGCTGCGACGTTGACCAGTATGACCTGGGCGTTGCCGGTGACCGCAACGTGGTGCTGACCTCCACCCTGAAGGTCATGGACGTCAACGTGACCCGTCAGCTCACTGAGATCTACAACGGCACCTTCCAGGGCCAGGACGCTATGCTGGGCGCCGACAGCGATTCTTCCAGCTACGTTTCCGCCGAGGGCCGTCAGCAGCTGAGCGAGGAAGCTCTGACTGCCATGGCTGAGTGCTATGAGCTGGTCAAGAACGGCACCATCGTTCCCGCTTCCAACTTCAACGGCCACACCCCCACCAACTTCCCCGGCCTGTAATCCACTTTCCGAACACGAGGTAATTGGTCATGAAAGAATCCATTTCTGCCAGCATCCGTCTTCCTGAGGGTGCTGAGATCGCCAAAGTGGTGCTGATGCCCGGCGATCCCCTGCGTGCCAAGCACGTGGCGGAGAAGTACCTGGAAAATCCCGTGTGCTTCAATACCGTGCGCAATATGCTGGGATACACCGGCACCTATAAGGGCCGTAAGATCTCCGTTATGGGCAGCGGTATGGGCATCCCCTCCATCGGCCTCTATGCCACTGAGCTCTATAACCAGTTTGACGTCAACGCCATCATCCGCATCGGCTCCGCCGGCGGTCTGTGCGACGCCGTGAAGCTTCGTGACGTGGTCATTGCCATGGGCGCTTCTTCCAACTCCGCATACAACGCTTCTTACGATATGCCCGGCTACCTTGCTCCCGTTGCTGACTACGGGATGCTTGCCAATGCCGCCGAGGCTGCCAAGAAGCTGGGCGTGAACGCAGTGGTGGGCAAGGTTTTCACCTCTGACCACTTCTATAACCCCTCTGCCGGATGCAACGAGAAGCTCCGTGACCTGGGCCACCTGGCGGTGGAAATGGAGGTCGCCGGCCTTTACTGGACGGCTGCCGGCTGCGGCAAGAAGGCCCTGGGCATTCTGACCATCTCCGACCACCTCTTCACCGGTGAGTTCCTCAGTGCGGAGGACCGCCAGAACTCCTTCCATGACATGATGGAAGTGGCTCTGGAGACTGCCTGGCACGAGGCAGAATAAGAGTACTCCCCTACCCTCCCTGCGCCTTTACGGCGCGGGGAGGGTACTCGAGCTATACCCCTGGTTCCAACCGATTTCAGAACTGAGGGTGTATCCGAAAGCTGCCGCCCACGCGGTTTTCGGATACACCCTGATACAAAGGGAGATAACATGGAAGATTATATTGTGGAAATGCGGCATATCACCAAGCGCTTTCCCGGCATCGTCGCCAATGACGACGTGACCATCCAGGTAAAGCGCGGCGAGGTATATGCCCTTCTGGGTGAGAACGGCGCCGGCAAGTCCACCCTGATGAGCATGCTCTTTGGCATGTATGAGCCGGACTCCGGTGAGATCCTCATCAACGGCAAAGCCGTCAAGATGCGCTCCTCCAACGACGCCACCGCCCACTCCATCGGCATGGTGCACCAGCACTTCAAGCTGGTGGATAACTACACCGTGGCCGAGAACATCGTTCTGGGCATGGAGCCCAAGAAGCGGGCCCTGGGCATTTTCCCCATGGTGGACATGAAAAAGGCCAACGAGGAGATCGCCGCCCTTTCCAAGCAGTACGGCCTGGAAGTGAATCCTACCGATAAGATCGAAGATATCCAGGTCTCTGTCCGCCAGCGCGTGGAGATCCTGAAGATGCTCTACCGCAAGGCAGATATCCTGATTTTCGACGAGCCCACCGCCGTCCTGACCCCCCAGGAGATCGAGTTCCTCCTCAAGATCATTGACGGCCTGCGCCAGAGCGGCAAGACCATCATCCTCATCACCCACAAGATCGAGGAGATCCGCCGCATTGCGGACCGCTGCGCCATTTTGCGCCGCGGCAAGCTCGTTGATGTGCTGGACGTTAAGTCCACTCCCTCTCAGGAGATGGCAAACCTGATGGTGGGCCGTGAGGTGGACTTCCAGGCTCATAAGAGCGAGGGAAAGTTTAAGGACGTCATCCTGGAGGTGGAGAACCTCACCGTCCAGAACAGCGCCAAGTTCGATGTTGTGAAGGATGTTTCCTTTAAGATTCGCGGCGGCGAGATCTTCGCCGTGGCCGGTGTTTCCGGCAACGGCCAGACCGAGCTTTCCGACGCCATTTACGGCATGATGAAGGTCCATTCCGGCACGGTGAAGCTTAACGGCGTGGACATCACCAACATGGCCATCCGCCAGCGTGCCGAGACCGGTGTATCCTATATCCCCGAGGACCGTCACCACACCGCCCTCTTCCTGGACTTCACCCTGGGTGAGAACCTGGCCATCCGCCGCTATTACAAGGAGCCCTATTCCAAGAAGGGTATCCTCAAGTTCGACCAGATCGGCACCAACGCCGATGGGATGATCGAGACCTATGATATCCGTTCCGGCCAGGGCCGCAAGACCGTGGTCCGCTCCATGTCCGGCGGCAACCAGCAAAAGGCCATCGTGGGCCGCGAGATCGAGGAACACTCCGATCTCATCATTTTCGTCCAGCCTACCCGCGGCATGGACATCGGCGCTATCGAAAATATCCACCGTCAGATCCTGGCCGAGCGTGACCGCGGCGCCGCCATCCTCCTGATCTCCCTGGAGCTGGACGAGATCATGGAGCTGGCAGATACCATCGGCGTCATCTATAACGGCCAGATGCTGAAGATCGCGCCGGCAGACACCATGACCAGCATGGATGTGGGCCGGTACATGATGGGAGTGAAGGACGCATGAAAAATAAACAGCTGAAAAAGAGCCGCCTGGCGGCCCTCCTGACCCATGAAAAATGGGGCGGCATCGCCGTGCCCGGCCTTGCCATCGTCCTGGCCCTCATCACCGCAAGTATCCTGCTGGTGGTCATGGGCAAGAACCCCATCACCGCTTTTGCCAGCTTCCTGCAGGG
>JAFOCY010000034.1 GCA_017380995.1 Oscillibacter sp.
CTGTAGCCGATGGCGAGAGCTAAGGAACCAAGAACCGGGATCAGGCCCAGGAGCTTGCCGGGCTTCTCGGTACCCCAGCGCTGCTTGGTAGCTGCGCCGAAGGCGTGGATGGGGCCGGACCGGGTGGCACGGCCAAAGCTCATCTCCCCGATCACGCCGGTAGAACCGATGATGACCACGAAGAGAAAGTAAGGAATCAGGAAGGTGGCGCCGCCATAGGCGGAAACACGGGCCGGGAACAGCCAGATATTGCCCATACCCACTGCGGAGCCGATACAGGCCAGAATGAAGCCCCATTTGGAGCCCCAGGAATCACGTTTTGTCGACATTGGGGAAAACACTCCTTTGTTTATACTTGCGGGTTTTTATCATAGCACAGTAACTGGAAAAAGGCAAAGGAATTTCCCGAAAAGTGTGAAAAAAGGAGGACCGAAGTCCTCCCTTTTCGCTGCATCCTGATATTTTTATGTCCGTTCGTGGCCCCGGGCGCGGATGACCTCCACCACGCGCTCCGCCAGAAGGCGGCACTGTTCCTGGCTGGGGGCCTCCACCATCACGCGGATCAGGGGCTCGGTGCCGGATTCCCGAACCAGAATACGACCGGTGTCTCCCAATTCGTCGCTGACGGCCTGCACGGCCTCCTGAACCGCAGGATCGGCCTGGGCCGCTGCCTTATCCTTCACCCGTACGTTGATCAGTACCTGGGGATAAACAGTCATGGGCTCACAGAGCTTGGAAAGGGTCTGCTTCTTGGCGAGCATGACTTCCATGACCTTCAACGCAGTCAAAATACCATCGCCGGTACGGGCGTATTTGGAGAAGATGATGTGACCGGACTGCTCACCGCCGATGCGGTCGCCATGGGCCACCATATGCTCGTAGACATACTTATCGCCCACCTTGGTCTTGGCAAAGTCGATACCGGCCTCGGTGAGAGCCTTGTAAAGGCCGAAGTTGCTCATCACGGTGGTGACCACCTTATTGTTCACCAGTTTGCCCCGGCCCTTCATGTAGCAGGCATAGAGGTACATGATCTTGTCGCCGTCCACCAGGTCGCCGTTTTCATCCACAGCAAGGCAGCGGTCGGCGTCGCCGTCAAAGGCAAAGCCCACATCCATCTTGTTTTCCCGGACAAACTTCTGCAGGCCCTCCATATGGGTGGAACCGGCGTCGCGGTTGATGTTCAAACCATCGGGCTGGTTGTTGATCACATGGACCTCAGCGCCCAGAGCTGCAAAAACATGGGGGGCAATGTTCCAGGAGGAGCCATTGGCGCAGTCCAGGGCGATGCGCTTACCCTTGAAAGAATACATGGCAAGGGAAATGAGATAGCCGATATAGCGGTTGCGGCCTGCGCTGTGGTCGATGACAGCGCCCACCTCCTCGCCGGCGGCCAGGGGCAGTTCCTCCCAGAGACTGCCGTCCACTTCCAGCTTGCCGTCCAGGTAGTCCTCCACCAGGGCGATGGTGGCCTCATCCATCTTCTCGCCCTCCCGGTTCATCAGCTTGATGCCGTTGTCGTAGAAGGGATTGTGGGAAGCGGAGATCATCACGCCGCAGTCAAAGCCGTCGGTGCGGGTCACATAGGAAACAGAAGGCGTGGTGGTGACATGGAGCAGATATACATCTGCTCCGGAGGCTGCCATACCTGCGCTGATGGCGTACTCCAGCATATAGCTGGAGCGGCGGGTGTCCTTACCCACTACGATCTGCGCCCGGTGGGAGCGGCTGTAGTACCAGCCCAGGAAGCGGCCGATCTTGTATGCGTGTTCAGCGGTGAGTCCTTCGCCGGCCTTGCCGCGGAATCCGTCCGTACCAAAATATTTGCCCATGAAAACATTCCTCCTTGAGATCAATGATATACATTCAACTTTATATTATACCTGATCCGCCTTCCTTTGCAAGAGCCTTTCACGGGCCGAATCTTAGTACCAGCTGTGGAGTTCATAGGTCCCAACGCTCATCTCCAGGGTCTGCACCGTATTCCCCGCCCCATCTTTCAGTGTGACAGTCACGGGCAGCTCCGCGTGATCGTAGCTGTACCCATTCTCCCCATGGGGTGTGCGGTACCAGTACATGGAGATCTCGCCAAGGTCCATCTCCTCCACACGCTTGCTGTCATCCAGGAATACCAAATCTCTTTCGCTGTAGCAAAAGCCATAGACCCCTTCCGCCAGCAGTTCTCCCGCGAAGCTAAAGTCCTTCACATCGACTCCGTTGGTAGCCCGGACCACGGCTGTAGCCGTCTCTATCCCTGTAAAGTCCCCGGCCAAGTACATCATCCCCTTCCGGGCCATGAAGAGGTGCCCTTCTCCAACGTCAACGCTCCGGCTGTACATCAGCTCCTGGCGCAGCACATCCCGGTCATACTGGAAGGAGAAGTATGTATCCCGGCATCGGGCAATGATGAAGGTATAAGTCCGGTCCAGCCACTCTCCGGAATAGCTGTGCTTTTCCCGGAAGGTATAGAGGGGCTCCAGCTCCGGCAGCAGATAATCCCGCTGCACCTGGCGGCACATCCCCTTCACCGTATAGGGCGGAAACCCCATGGCGGCGTGTATGGAGAAAATAAGGGCCAGACAGATCATAACATTGCGAGCGATCTTCTGCTTTCGCTTCATTCCGCCACCTCCCATTCCGCGCGCAGCACCCAGTCATAATAGGGATAGCGCATCTCCACCCATTCCAGGGGCTCCTCCGTGACAAAGCGCACGGACCACTGGTAGCGGGTATAGCCGTCCAAGGCGTAAAAATCCGTAGATGCCACATGGTCGTAGTACCAACTCTCAGGCCAATCCCCCAGTTCATCATGCAGCCGGGATCTTGCCCGGATCTCTCCCCGGTCCGTGGTAAAGGTGGCCAGTTGCCACAAGCCATCCGGCCGGGTCGCCTGGGGCGTATCAAACTCCAGCCACAGATTCACCCGCTGGTATGTCTGATCCCCGTCTGCCCAAGGTTCGCCGGGAGCCATATAGATGGTGCCGTGCTCCGTCTCCGCTTTCGTTGCATATGCGGGAGGCTCCTGCCACTTGAGCTGGTCCTCCATGTGCCAGTAGATCTCCACCAGCCACCAATCCTTCATCAGCGTCACCGCCAGCATCAATGTTAGGGCAAAGGCCGTCCACTCCGTAGCCTTCTGGAGCCAGCCCAGCCAGGGCTTGTGGGCCTTATCCAGACCCTTCCCCACCTCCCCCGGGTCTCCCATGGCCTGAAGGGCCCGCTCCCGGGCCAGCTTTTCCTCATAACCGATGCGCTCAAAATCCAGGACGCTGTCCTCATAGTGGTGGTACAGCTCTTTGGCGATGGCCTCGTGGTCCGGGCGAAAGCGGACATACCGCAGCACCGCGTCCCGCCAGGCGTACCATTCCTTATGGTAGTAGTCCTTTTGCATAGGCCTGCTCCCTTCTTATACCGGGCTGCAGACCACAGCGTTGACCTTCTCCGTGAACACCGTCCACTCCTGTTTCTTCTCCTCCAGGGCCTTAAGCCCCTTTCGGGTGATGCGGTAATACTTACGGACCCGGCCGGTCTCCGCCTCTTTCTCATGGACGGTGACATACCGCTCCGCCTCCAGGGTATGGAGGATGGGATAGAGGGTCCCCTCTTTGAGTTCAAAGGTCTTGTCAGACCTGCGGTAGAGCTCCGTGATCATCTGGTAGCCGTACATCTCCTCCCGGGAGAGCA
>JAFOCY010000230.1 GCA_017380995.1 Oscillibacter sp.
CGCCGTTTTGCGCACCACGGCCAGCTGGCTTTCGGCGCTGCCGTCGCTTTCCTTGGTCTGCAGGGCATTGCCCCCCAGGGCGATGACAAGTTTTTCGTGCATAGGAATTCTCCTTTTCCGTTTTGGGATAGGGTTCCCCAAATGCGGAAAAGTATCCGCCCGCGCAAAAAGGACGCGCCTTTCGGCGCGTCCTTTCCATTTAAGTTTCGGCGGTCTTCTTCCGGCCAAAGAGTCTGCGGAAGAACTTGGGAATATCGTCAATGACGGAATAGAACACCGGGGTGAATACCAGCGTCACCAGGGTGGAGACGATCATGCCGCCCATCATGGCGATGCCCATGTCGCTCATCATCTCGTTGGACTCGCCGATGCCAAAGGCCAGGGGCACCATGGCAAGGACAGTGGTGATGGTGGTCATCATCACGGGCCGGATGCGCAGGGGGCAGGCCTTGAGGATGGCGGTCTCACGGTCCTCGCCCCGGTCACGGCGGATCTTGATGTACTCCACCAGGATGATGGAGTTGTTGACCACGGTACCCGCCAGCATAATCAGGGCCACCAGCGCCAAAAGGGACAGATCATGGCCCGTCAGGGGCAGCGAGGCAAGAGCGCCGGAGAAGGCCACGGGAATGATCATCATGACGATGACCGGCATCAGGAAGGACTCAAACTGGGCCGCCAGCACAAAGTACACAAGGCCCAGGGCCACGATCAATGCCAGCAGCAGGTCCTCCACGCTTTCCATCATGTCCTCATAGGCGCCGGCAGTCTCGGCCTCGTAGCCCTCGGGCAGGGGATACTCCTTCAGGATCTGCTGGACGGCGGCGGTCATGGCGGCGGTATCGCCGCTGAGGGTGGAGCCGGAGACGGTGACACGGCGGGCCTGTTCCACACGGGTGATGGTCTGGGGGGTCTGGACCTGCTCCACATGTGCAACGGCGGAAAGAGGCACATAGGTCCCCATGGGGGTGGGCACCATCAAGGACTTCAAAGCGTCCATGCTCTTGGCGGCGGAGCCATCGCCCCGGACCACAACGTCGATGATCTGGTTATCGATCATGACGGTGGTGGCGGTGGAGCCGGTGAGCTCGGAGCGGACGGCGGCGCCCACCTGGGCGGCCGTCAGGCCATAGCCGGCGGCGGCCTCCCGCTTCATGGTGACCTTCACCTCAGGCACCTGAACGGCCACGGAGGAGCTGACCTCCACAGCGTCCGGCAGAGCGGAGATCTCCTGCACCAGGTCCTCGGCGATCATCTCCAACGTGTTGTAGTCATCGCCGGTGATGTTGATACCGATATCGCTGCCGCCCATCATGGCGCCCATATCCATGGAGCTGACGGTGATCTCGCAGCCGGCAATGTCCTGGAGCCGCTCGCGGACCTCCGCAGCCACCTGCGTAGAGGTCTTGGAACGCTCATCCCGGCCCACCAGGTTCACGGAGACGGAGGCCGTCTCGGCGGAGGCGGTGTAGTAAAGGTCCCGGAACTCCGGGGTCTGGGTCTGGATGATGGCGCAGACCTCATCGGCGATGGCGGCCGTCTCCTCCACTTCGGACCCGGGCGGGGTGGAAATGGTGACGGAGACGATACCCATATCCATATCGGGCAGGAGCACCATCTTACTGTTCACGCACAGCATGGCAAAGGCCGCCACCAGGGCGATGGACACCGCCATGCCGGTTTTGAGATGGTGGACAAAGTAGTCCAGGAGCTTCAAATAGGCGTTGTAGAGCTTTTTGATCCCCTTGCCGAAGAAGGCACTCACTGCGTTGGGCTTGCGCTCGGCGCGGCGCAGGTTTTGTTTGCGGACCTTTTCGGGGTCCAGCATCATGTAGCAAAGGACGGGCACCAGCGTCAGCGCAATGAACATGGATCCCAGGATCAAAAAGGCGATGGTCAAACAGAAATCATCAAAGAGCATACCCGCCATGCCGCCGGTAAGGCCCAAAGGCAGGAAGACGGCAACGGTTGTGAGGGCGGAGGCGACTACGGAGGTGGTGACCTCCTTCGTTCCCTCCACGCAGCTTTCCATCCGGTCATAGCCCTCGGAGGCGTAGCGGTAGATATTCTCCAGCACCACGATGGAGCTGTCCACGATCATGCCAACGCCCATGGCGATGCCGCCCAGGCTCATCAGGTTCATGGTCAGGTCAAAGACGTTCATCAGGATGAACACCGCCAGGATGCAAACGGGCATGGAGATGGCAATGGTCACCGTGGGGCCCCAGCGGCGCAGGAACAGCAGCACCACGATGGCCGCCAGAATCACACCCAGGAAGATGTTCTGCAGCGTGGCAGTCACCACCATGTTGATATAATCGGAGGCCAGGTAGGGCGCGCTCCAGCGCAGGGAGGGATGGTCCTCCTCCAGCTCCTTCATGGTCTTTGCCACGGCCTCCGCCGCGCCCACCTCGTTGGCGCCGGACTGCTTGGAGACCTGGAGGATGACACAGGAGGTGCCGTCCACCTTGGCACTGTCTCCAGACGCCAGGGCCTCCATGGTGACATTGGCCACCTCTCCCAGGCGGACAAGGCCGCCGGTGGGCAGGGCGATGAGCATATCGGAAACATCCCGCAGGCTCTGGAACTTGGCATCGGTGGAGACGGTGAGGGTCTTGGAGCCGTTTTGGATATCACCGCCGGGATAGAGCAGGTTCTCCGCCATCAGGAACTGGGAGATGTAGTCCTTGGAAAGGCCGTAGCCGCTGGCGCGGGCGGCGTCCACCTCCACAGCGATCTGCTGGGAAACGCCGCCGCTGATGGTGACCTGGGCGATGCCGTTGATACGCTCCAGGGCGGGGGCCACGGTCTCCTCTGCCAGGTACTGCAGCTGGCTGAGATCCTCACCGATGAGGGCCACCATGGCGGTGGGCATCAGGTCGGAGAGGTTCATATTCACGATCACGGGGTCCAGCGCACCCTCCGGCAGGGACAGCGCGTCAAACTTTTCCCGCAGCTTCATAGCCGCCATATCCAGGTCCGTGCCGTCGGCATAGGTGATCTGGAGCTGGCTGACGCCGTTGGAGGAGGAAGAGCTGACGCTCTCCACGCCGGCAACAGACATCACTGCCGTCTCCAGGGGGCGGGTCAAAAGCTCCTCCACGTCGCTGGGGGTGGCGCCGTTATAATAGCTGTACACAACAGCCATAGGCGCCTCCATGTCCGGCAGAAGGGCCATCTGGAGCTGGGTGGTGAACACCGCGCCGAACACGGCGATCATGATGACCGCCAAAATGGTGGTCACCTTATGCTTGATACAGAATTTGGCGCTGCTCATGGTCATTCCCCTCCAACCACACGCACAGCGCTGCCGTCCACCAGGTAGGCCTGGCCCACGGTGACAAGGCTCTCGCCGGCGGAAAGGCCGCTGAGGACCTCGGTGACACCGGCACCGGTAAGGCCCGTCTCAATGGGGCAGCGGCGGGCGGTGCCGTTTTCCGCCACGAAGACATACTGGCCGTCGGTGCCGGTCAAAATGGCCTCGGTGGGGATGACGATGGTGTTTTCGCTGACATTGGTGTGGAAGGTGACCTCGGCGGAAGCGCCGGAGGTCAGGCCCGTGACCTCTGCGGGAACAGTGAGGGTCACGGTGTAGAGCTGGGTCTGGTAGTTGGCGGTGCGGTCCACAGAGCGGATCACGGCAGTAAAGGTCTTATCCGCAGAGGAGACATAGACGGTGGCCTCGTCCCCGCTCTTGAGCTGGGGCACCAGGGCCTCGGAGACCTGGGTGGTGATCTTCATCTGCTCCGCTCCGGTGATGACGGCAACGGGCATGGAAGCGGAGGCAAAGCCGCCCTCATAGACATTGAGGGAAGCCAGGGTGCCGCTGATGGGGGCGATGATGTTGCCGCTTGCGTCCACGTTGTCCATCACGGGGGCCAGCTGCTCCAGGCCGCTCTTGGCGCTCTGGATGGCGGACTCCAGCTGGGCAAGGGCGGAGTTCATACCCGCCACGGCGCTCTCATAGCTGATCTGGGCCTGGTCCACCTCCAGCTGGGAGGCGGCGCCGATATCAAAAAGGGCCTGGGTGTTGGCCACATTGTCCTCGGCCAGCTTCACCTGTTTGGAAAGAATGGACTTCTGGTCGTTATAACCCTGGACGGCGCTGTCATAGCCGATCCTGGCGGCGTTATAATTGGCGATGATGGCCCCCAGGTCCAGCGCGGCGATCTTCTCGCCCTTTTCCACGGTGTCACCGGCGTTTTTATAAACGGCGGTGCACTTGGCGGCGGAGCCCACCATAATGGTCTCCTCGTTTTCGGCGCTGAGCTTGCCCACCACCGTATTTTCCGTGGCGATGGTATCGGCGGTGACCTCCACCACCTGCACGGCGACACCGGCGGTCTCCTGCTCCTCCGGGGCGGTCTCCTGCTGGGCACAGCCGGCCAGGCTCATGGTCATGGCCATGGCCAGCGTAAAAGCGGTCAGTTTCTTCTTCATGGGGTCCTCCTTTAATTCAGGATGCCGTGGCCCGCGGCCCAGCAGTATGTATTGTAAGCGGCAAAGAGGTCGTTGGCGGCGTTTTCCACCGTCTCCCGGGCAGAGGCCAGCTCATCCTCGGCAGTGAGGAGGGCATTGTGGGAGATGGTGCCCTGCTCGTACCGGAGGCGCGCGGCGGCGCAGCTTTCCTCCTGACACTGGAGGGAGACCTTCGCCGCCTCCAGGATCTGCCGGTGGTCCATAACCTGGAGGTAGAGGGTGCGGAAGGCCAGCTCCTTGGTCTGGAGGGTATCGTCATAGGTGCACTCCGCAGCATCCAGACTGTTTTCCGCGGCGCGGTATTCATAGGAGTCCTTATCGTAGGCCTTCTGGGCCTCCAGGAACTCTACATCCGCCTTGTCCATGGCCACCTCGGCGGCGTAGATATCGTAATTTTGCCGCTTGCAGACCTTCCAGTCCTCTTCCACGTTCATATCGTCGATCTGGGCCTGCGTCACCTCCGGGACAGCGCCCAGGGTGATCTCACCGGTGATCTTGGCCCCCAGGAACTGCTCCAGCTGGGATTTGTAAACTTCAATGTTCATCTGCAGGGTCTTCATGCCGCTGATGAGGCTGGTGCGGCCGGCCTTCACCTGGGCAAGCTGCAGCGCGGAGATCTGGCCCATCTGATAGCGCAGCTCCATCTCCTCCACGGTGCGGTTCAGGCTCTCCAGCTGGCGCTGCAGGGCGCCGTTCTGGGTCTCCATGGCCTTGATGGCCAGGAACATGGTCTCGCCACCCATCACCAATGCGTCCCGGGCCGCTTCCAGCTGGGCGGAGGCGGCAGAGCTCTCATCCTGGAGGACACCGTTTTTGATGGCCTTGAGCTGCTCTCGCAGCTCCTGGGCCTGGGTCTGGAGAGAGGCGATGGCAAACTGGGCGCCGATGGGCTCCAGCATTGCCGCCTGCTCCAGGGCCAGGATCTGGTCCTCGATCATGGCAAGGCCACCCTGGAGCTGATCCTTGATGGCATCGTAATCCACCCCGTCCAGGGTATCGAGGGTAGCGTCCATCATGGCGATCTTCAGGTTTTCCTTATACATCCGCCGCTCGATGTTCTCAAAGGACACAAAGCCCACCTCGTCGGGGACGTAGGCCTTCCGGTCCTCCCTGTCGTCAGGACCGGCGGCGGAGTTTTCCACTTTCTCCGTTTTCTTTTGCGGCTGGGAGACCTTCTCCTCATCCGCCAAAGCCGGGGCTGCGCAGGCAAAGAGCATGGCCAGCAGGACCGCTGCGGCTAAGAATCGTTTCTTCATAGCTTTCTCCTTTTATGCTGTTACACTGCCGCGGCGGATGATCTCCATGCGCAGCATCAGTTCTTTCCGGTATTCCTCCGTCCGCTCCGGGTGCAAAACGCTTTCCACCACCAGGGCGGCAAGGCTCATCAGGGCAAGACTCACTACCTGGGCCACAAATTCCTTCTCCGCGCTTCGAAAGGCGGTCAGGTCGATATCCGGCCAGATCCGCTCCAGCACCGGCCGGTCCACCCGGTCTCCCAGGAGCTTGGGTACATCCAGCCCCGGATTGATGCGCAAAAACTGCAAAAACCGGGCCAACACCGGGTCGGCATCCTCCCGCTGGTTCAAAAAGCGGTCAAAACAGGCAAGCTGCAGGGCGAAGATATCTCCTCCCGTCTCCTTCAGGATGCTGTGATACCCGCTCATCAGGTAGCTCCAGCCCTCGTGCATCAGGTACTCCGTCAGTTCTTCCTTGTCCCGGAAATACTGGTAAAAGCTGCCCCGGGCAATGTTGCAGCGGCGAACAATCTGGTTAATAGAGGCATCGGAAAAGCTGACGCGGGTAAATTCCTCCCAGGCCGCGTCCAAAAAGCGCTGCCTCTTTTCCTCCGGCAGGCGGAGGAAGGTCTCAGAACACAAAGATGTCACTCCTCTCGAAAATATGACAATTTGTCATTGTGACAAGCTGTCATGATTATACGCAATGGTCTTTGTCCTGTCAATTCCCTGCTGCTGCAAGAAGCGTTAAATATTTGTAAATAAAAAATGAGACAGAGAAATCTCTGTCTCATGGCATCAGATGCCGTATTCTTTGCGGAATTCCGCCAGCTCCGCCGCGTCGGCGTCATCCAGGGCATGGAGGCCGCTGCGGCTTTCCATGTGGTGGGTCAGCTC
>JAFOCY010000231.1 GCA_017380995.1 Oscillibacter sp.
ACCCCAATTTTTCGTTGCGCATGGTTTCTACAACCATCTGTTTGAATTCCCCCGGATACGGTACTCCCTTTGGCATAGAAAAACACCCCATTTCTTAGTACAAGTATACCATACTTGTCTAACAAATGGGGTGCAGTTCAGGAGCGGTCCTTTCTTTTAGCCTTTGTATTCTACGATCAGTTCACGGATCTCCGGCTCGGCCTGCTTGGGAGCGGGCTTGGGAGCCTCCTGCTTGGGAGCGGCGGGCTTTACCACTTCGTCCACGGGCTTTTCGTGGTTGGGATCGTCACGCCACTTCAGGAAGTCAGGCGCCACCTGGGGGAACAGGGCCAGAGACAGCACATCCTCGTCGCTCTTGGCGATGTCGGCATACTGGGTACGGTACTTCTCGATCTCCGGTTCCAGCAGGTCCGCGGGGCGGCAGGTAATGACGGTCTCGGGCTTGATGCCGGCCTTGGCACGGACTTCCTCGTTGACCTCGCCGGGCAGCGTGCCGTACTCACCCTTGAGCATGGCCTTGGACTCCTTGGGGAAGACCTTGTACCGCTCGCCCATGATGACGTTCATCACGGCCTGGGTGCCCACGATCTGGCTGGAGGGGGTGACCAGCGGAGGATAGCCGAAGTCCTTGCGGACCCGGGGGATCTCTGCCAGCACTTCATAGTACTGGTCCTCCTTGTTGGCCTGCTTGAGCTGGGAGATGAGGTTAGAGAGCATACCGCCGGGGACCTGGTAGAGAAGCGTATTGGTATCCACGTTCAGCACCTTGGGGTCCAGGCTGCCGGTGTCCTTGAGCCGCTGGGCGACTTTGCGGAAGTGGGCGGCGGCGTCGCTCATCTTGCCCATGTCCAGCTTGGTGTCACGGACGGTACCCTGGAGGGTAGCCACCAAAGACTCAGTGGAGGGCTGGGCGGTGCCGTTTGCCATGGGAGAGAGGGCGGTATCCACGATGTCAACGCCGGCGTAGGCGGCCATGAGATACACCATGTCACCGGTGCCGCTGGTATTGTGGGTGTGGAGGTGGATGGGGACATTCACCGTCTCCTTCAGACGCTTGATGAGGGAATAAGCATCCATGGGGAGAAGGAGGTTTGCCATATCCTTGACGCAGATCACGTCAGCGCCCATCTGCTCCAGCTCCTGGGCGAGCTTTACGAAATATTCCTCGGAATGGATGGGGGAGATGGTGTAGCTCAGGGTGGCTTCCACCATGCCGCCATACTTCTTGGTGGACTTGATGGCCTGCTCCAGGTTGCGCACGTCGTTCAGCGCGTCGAAAATGCGGATGATGTCGATGCCGTTTTCAATGGACTTGCGGCAGAAGGCGTCCACCACGTCGTCGGCATAGTGCTTGTAGCCCAGGATATTCTGGCCGCGGAAGAGCATCTGCAGCTTGGTGTTGGGGATGGCCTTGCGCAGCGCCCGCAGGCGCTCCCAGGGATCTTCCTTCAAAAAGCGCATGCAGGAGTCGAAGGTGGCACCGCCCCAGCACTCCAAAGACCAGTATCCCACGGAATCCAGGATCTCACAGGCGGGCAGCATATCCTCGATGCGCATACGGGTGGCGGCCTGAGACTGGTGGGCGTCACGCAGGATGGTATCGGTGATGTATAAGGGCTTATCGGACAGGAATTTCATGTTTTCCATGACATTGCTCCTTTCATAAAAGCTTCCGGAAAGGGCAAGCCTTTACTGGATGACGCAAAGCTGCTGGTTGGTCTCCACCATCTGGCCAACAGCCACGTCCACGGACACGATGGTGCCGGCACGGGGGCTGAGGATCTCGTTTTCCATCTTCATGGCCTCCAGCAGCATCAGCTGCTGACCGGCCTGGACCACGGTGCCGGGGGCCACGGAAACGCCCAGGATCTTGCCGGGGAAGGGGGCTACCAGCGCCTCAGCGCCTGCGGCAGGAGCGGGAGCAGGAGCAGGTGCGGGAGCGGGTGCCGGAGCCGGGGCGGGAGCGGGAGCCGCGGCGGGAGCGGCGTCGTTGATGGCTTCCAGTTCGATCATGTAAGCGGTGCCGTTGACGGTCACTTTATACTTTTTCATATAGCGTCTCCTTCAAATGTGTTAGATTTTAGTGATGGATTTGATGCGGATGCGGGTGATGTCCGTACCCAGTTCCTCTGCCAGAGCAGCGGACACGGCAGCTACCACTTCCTGACTGGGTGCGTCGGCCGCGGCGGCAGGAGCGGCAGGAGATGCAGGGGCAGCGTCCTGCGGTTTGGGACGTTTGAGCAGCAAAATGGCTTCTACCACTGCAACTGCGGCGGCCACTGCGAAGCCGATGGTCATAGGATCCATATACTCCCTCCCGTGATGAAAGATTTGATGGTAGTATTATAGCAATCTTCATCAAAAATTACAATCACCGAATCTTTCGCGGAGTGTTCAAAGCTGTATGCCCCTTTTCGTACATTGTGACGGAACTTTTTGGAGGAAAACGATTGCCGCTATTTTCATGCGGCCGGGCCTTGTGGTATAATGTCGAAAAAGGAAACAAAAAGGCGCGCAAAAGGAGGAAAATCTTTGCGATATCGTAACATCGAAATTGCCCATTTTCTGGACCGGCCCAACCGCTTTATCGCCCATGTGGAGCTTTCTGGACAGGTGGAGACGGTCCATGTGAAAAATACCGGACGCTGCCGGGAGCTTCTGATCCCCGGCGTTACGGTGTACCTGGAGCGGAGCACCAATCCCCTCCGGAAGACGGCCTGTGACCTGGTGGCGGTGGAAAAGGGGGAGCGGCTCATCAATATGGACTCCCAGGCCCCCAACAAGGTCTTTGGAGAATTTGCCCTCTCCGGCGGCTTTGCGGAGGGCGTGACCTCCCTCTGGCCGGAGTACACCTATGGAGACTCCCGGCTGGATTTTGCCCTGCAGACCCCAGAGGGTTTCCATCTGGTGGAGGTCAAGGGCGTGACGCTGGAACATGAAGGCGTAGCCTATTTCCCCGACGCGCCCACAGAGCGGGGCGTGAAGCACCTGAAGGAACTGACCAAAGCCGCGGCGGCGGGGATTGACGCAAGCGTTGTCTTTGTGGTACAAATGGAGCAGGTCCGCCATATGAGCCCCAACGACCTTACCCATCCGGAATTCGGCCAGGCTTTGCGTGAAGCCAAGGCCGCGGGGGTGAATGTCCGGGCGTTCAGCTGTAAGGTGGAGCCGGACGAACTGCGTATCGACAGGGAGATCCCTGTTGTTTTGTGAGCAAAAGAGGTGACGCATGGCAAAAGAACTGACCCCTGCCCAGATCGCTGAGCGCAGCATCATCAAAAAATACCGCCGGGAGCTTTGGAAGCCCTTCATCGCCGCCGTGAAGCGCTATGAGCTCATTTCCCCCGGGGATAAGATCGCCGTGTGCATCTCCGGCGGCAAGGACTCCATGCTCATGGCCAAGCTCCTCCAGGAGCTGCAGCGCCACACGGAGCATCCCTTTGAGCTGGTGTTCCTCGTGATGGACCCGGGCTACAACCCGGAAAACCGCCAGAAGATCGTGGATAACGCCGCCCTGCTGGGTATTCCCATCACCATTTTTGATTCCGATATTTTTGACGTTGCCAATAACGTGGAGCAAAATCCCTGTTATCTCTGTGCCCGGATGCGCCGGGGCTTCCTCTATGCAAAGGCCCAGGAGCTGGGCTGCAACAAGATCGCCCTTGGCCACCACATGAGCGACGTCATCGAGACTACCGTTATGGGTATGTTCTACGGCGCCCAGATCCAGGCCATGCCCCCCAAGCTCCGCAGCAAGAATTTCCCCGGCATGGAGCTCATCCGTCCCATGTACTGCATCCATGAGGATCACGTCATCGCCTGGTGTCGGTACAACAATTTGGAGTTTATCCGCTGTGCCTGCCGCTTTACGGAGCAGTGTGCCGAAAACGACAACCGGGACGGAAAATCCAAGCGTCAGGAGATCAAGGAGCTGATCCGGGAACTGAAGAAAGTCAATCCCACCATTGAAAAGAGCATCTTCGCCGCCATCCACGATGTGCAGCTGGATACCATGGTGGGCTATAAGACCCGTGGAAGGGAATACACTTTCACGGAGATGTATGAAAGGAAGAATGAAGTATGATCCCCACTCCCAAGGAAGCATATGAGCTGCTCAAGCAGTATAATGAAGGCGATTTCCACCTCAAGCACGGTGTCACCGTGGGTGACGTGATGCGCTGGTTTGCCGTGGAGCTTGGCTACGGCGAGGAGGCCGACTTCTGGCAGACCGTGGGTATCCTCCACGACCTGGACTTTGAGCGCTGGCCCGATGAACACTGCACCAAGGGCATCGAGCTGATGCGGGGTCACGGCATTGATGAGCGCATCGTCCGTGCCTGCGCCAGCCACGGCTACGGTCTCCGGGTGGAGATCAAGCCTGAGCACCAGATGGAAAAGGTGCTCTACGCAACCGACGAACTCACCGGCCTCATCGGCGCCGCCGCCATGATGCGCCCCTCCAAGTCCGTCAGCGACATGGAGCTCAAGTCTCTGAAAAAGAAGTTCAAGGATAAGAAGTTTGCCGCCGGCTGCTCCCGTGACGTGATCCAAAACGGCGCGGATATGCTGGGCTGGGAGCTGGATAAGCTTCTGGAGCAGACTCTCAAGGCCATGCAGGCCAGCGAAAACGTGGATTAAAGAGAGAACAGGAGCGCCGGAGCCAATGGCTCCGGCGCTCCTGCGTTTCAAAGAGAGAGTAAAAAGGGGGTGACATGAAAGAAGAGAGAAAGGGACATCTATTTGCATCTGCCGCCGCACCGCCGCATGGGATGCTCTTTGCCTTGCCGCAGCCTTTGCCGCGAAGCACCCTCGGTGCGGGGGAAGAATGGACCCTTTAGCGGTAGCGGTTGCCGAAGAAATACTCAAACATATCGTAGGGATTGTAGTAGTAACCGCCGCTGCCGTTTTGCGTGTTGTTCTGGTCCTGGGTGATGTTGCTCTGCTCCTCGGCGGGAACGGCGCTCCAGGTCAGCTCCACGGTGGTGGAAGCGCCTTCGCGGTAGATGGTGAAGGTGCAGGTATCGCCGGCGGAATAATACTTTTTCACGCTGGTGAGGTCTTCCATGGAGGCAATCTCATGGTCGTCGATCCTGGTGATGACATCGCCCAGCTTCAGCCCGGCGTTAGCCGCGGCCAGGCCCTCCTCCACGGAGTAGACGAAGACGCCCTGGGTGATG
>JAFOCY010000035.1 GCA_017380995.1 Oscillibacter sp.
CCCTTGAAATAGTGGGCAATACCGGCAGTCTTCAGGGCCGCTTCCACGAAGGGGCGGTCCGTGGCGGTAGCCACATACATACTGACTCCCTCCATCTTCAGGATCGAAAGGAATTTTTCCACTCCGGGCTTGCAGCGGACCTGGGCGGCGTAGAACTCCGCCATGGTATTGTGCATATCCGCAATGATATCCTCCGGCGTACAGCTAAGACCGTAGGCCTCCACGCAGTAGCGGGCGTGGCTCTGCACGCCCATGGGGATGGTGACCTCCCGGTAGTCCGGCCGGGGCTCCGCGCCCTGGCGGCGCAGGACCTCTATGCCCAGATCGTCCCACTTCCACATGGAGTCCAGCAACGTCCCATCCATATCAAAAATCGCACAGTTCAGCCGCATCCAATCAGTCCCCTTTACTTTATAATGGAGCCAGTGTAACACAGATTTGAGGAATTGAAAAGACCTCCTCCGGTTTCCCGGAGGAGGTCTGGCATGTTAGCAAAGCTTTGCGCCTGCGGGGATCTTATCGTCCACCATGATGAGGTTCAGCTTCTCCTCGCCCTTTTCGGTGTGGACGGCAGAGAGGAGCATACCGCAGCTCTCCTGGCCCATCATCTTTCTGGGGGGCAGGTTCACGATGGCAACCAGGGTCTTACCAACCAGCTCTTCGGGCTCATAGAAGGCATGGATGCCGGAGAGGATCTGGCGGTCAACGCCGGTGCCGTCATCCAGGGTGAACTTGAGGAGCTTGGCGCTCTTCTTCACGGCCTCGCAGGCCTTGACCTTCACAGCGCGGAAGTCGCTCTTGCAGAAGGTGTCAAAGTCCACCTTCTCCTCGGCGTAGGGCTCGATCTCCACATCGGGCAGCAGGGCCTTCTTGGCGGCAGCCTCAGCCTCGGCAAGCTCGGCCAGGGCCTTCTCGGCGTCAATGCGGGGGAAGAGGTTCTCGCCCTTGGTGACGGTGACAGTCTCGGGGAGCTTGGCCCACTGGGCGGCGCTGTCCCAGGTCTGGATGTCAGCAGCAGCACCGATCTGGGCGAAGAGCTTATCCATGCTCTCAGGCATGAAGGGGATCAGCAGGATGGCACAGATACGGGTGGCCTCCAACAGGTTGTAGAGGACGTGAGCCAAGCGGGCACCATTGGCCTCCATGTCCTTGGCCAGGGCCCAGGGAGCGGTCTCGTCAATATACTTGTTGGCGCGCTGGATGACCTTGAACACCTCGGCCAGGGCGGTATGGGGAGCGTAGGTCTCCATGTTGGCTTCGTATGCGTCGCGCAGCTTCTGGGCCATTGCCTTGAGGTCGGCATCGCAGTCCATGGGAGCCACGGGAGCGGCGCAGCCGGCGGGCAGGGTGCCGCCGAAGTACTTGCCCACCATGGCGGTGGTGCGGCTGACCAGGTTGCCCAGGTCGTTGGCCAGGTCCACGTTGATGGTGTTGATGAGGGCCTCGTTGGAGAAGTTGCCATCAGAGCCGAAGGGGAAGGTGCGCAGCAGGAAGAAGCGCAGGGCGTCCACGCCGAACTTCTCCGCCAGGATATAGGGATCCACCACGTTGCCCTTGGACTTGGACATCTTGCCGCCGTCCAGCAGCAGCCAGCCGTGGCCAAAGACGTTCTTGGGCAGGGGCAGCTCCATGCTCATGAGCATGGCGGGCCAGATGATGGAGTGGAAACGGACGATCTCCTTACCCACGATGTTGGTGCCGGGCCACCAGCCCTTGTCGAAATCGTCGTACTTGTCGTTCATGAAGCCCAGAGCGGTGACGTAGTTAAAGAGGGCGTCCACCCAGACATAAACCACGTGCTTGGGGTCAAAGTCCACAGGCACACCCCAGGTGAAGGAGGTGCGGGACACGCACAGGTCCTCCAGGCCGGGATCAATGAAGTTTTTCACCATTTCATTGACGCGGCTGCGGGGCTGGAGGAAATCGGTGTTCACCAGCAGGTCCCGGATGCGGTCAGCGTACTTGGACAGGCGGAAGAAGTAGGCCTCCTCCTCAGCGTCCACCACGGGGCGGCCGCAGTCGGGGCAGCAGCCGTCCTTGAGCTGGCTCTCGGTCCAGAAGGACTCGCAGGGAGTGCAGTACTTGCCCTTATAAGCGCCCTTATAAATATCGCCCTTTTCATACATCTTCTTGAAGATCTTCTGGATGGAGGCGACATGATAATCGTCGGTGGTGCGGATGAAGCGGTCGTTGGAGATGTTCATCAGCTTCCAGAGGTCCTTCACACCCCGCTCGCCTTCCACGATCTTGTCCACGAACTCCTGGGGAGTCACACCGGCCTCATTGGCCTTGGACTCGATCTTCTGGCCGTGCTCATCGGTACCGGTGAGGAACATGACGTCAAAGCCATGCAGGCGCTTGTAGCGGGCGATGGCGTCGGTTGCCACGGTGCAGTAGGTGTGACCGATGTGAAGCTTATCGGAGGGGTAGTAGATGGGGGTCGTGATATAATACTTTTCCATGCGTATTTGTTCTCCTTTTCACGCCCGGCGCCGAATGAAAGCGGGGGCGGTATTTGTAACTATATTATTATAATGGATGATTTTACAAATTACAACCATGTGTTTTATGATCTTCCTCGCAGTGCTCCCGCCACCCAAAACTTTCATGCCCACCGGCGCTCTCTTTCATTTCTGGAATATTTCACGAAAATCACCGCAAGATTTTACCGTTGTTGCGCAAATTTTGTTATTTCTTTTTCTTCCTTGCTGTTGTATAATGGCTCAACCGTTGTCCAACAAACAACCATTGAGAGGAGAACTCACTTATGGCACAGAAGAAAAAGCTGTCCCTCACCGTCAAGATCACCATCAGCCTGGTGCTGGGCGTCATCGCAGGTTTGCTGCTGCAAAGCCGGTCCGATATCGCCGTGAACTACATCAAACCCTTCGGCACCATTTACCTGAACCTCATCAAAATGGTGGTCGTCCCTGTGGTGCTGCTTTCCATCATGCAGGGCATCATCTCTTTGCAGGATGTGCGCAAGGTAGGCTCCATCGGTGTGAAGACTGTGGCCTTCTATATGTGCACCACCGCCCTGGCCGTGACCCTGGGCCTCCTTTTTGCCAACATTCTCAACGTTGGCGGCGGCTACGTCATTGCTACCGAAGGCCTGGTGTACGAGGCCAAGGAAGCTCCCAGCTTCATTGAAACCATTGTCAACATCTTCCCCTCCAACTTCTTCCAGCCCATGGCC
>JAFOCY010000036.1 GCA_017380995.1 Oscillibacter sp.
CGTTTGCATCCTCACCGGCCTTCAAAAGGGATTTATCGAAGGTCAGGTTATAGGCGGAGCTGTTGGAGACCATTGTCCGGCCGTTTCGGTCGGTGATCACACCCCGGGCGGCGGTAACCGTCTCCACCCGGGCAATGGAGCGGACGGAGGAGGCCAGGTATTCTTCGTGGTGGGTGACCTGCACATCATAAAGAACGCCCACATAGAGGAGCATTACGGCAAGGACCATGGCGGCCAGGACATACAGGCGAAAATGTTGGGATTCTTTGCGGTCCATGGAGCCTCCTTATCCATAAATTTGGTGTTCTTTAGTCGTCCAGGTGCGTTCTCCGGTATACCCACCGGTACAGCACCGTCATGGGAAAAACCGCCGGAAGGGTCACGAGGGCCTCCAAAGCGGCGGTGCAGATTCCCGGCCCCCAGGCAGTCTTGCCGTCCAGCCACAACAAAAAGCAGTGAAAAAGGCCAGTGAACAAAAAGGCGGTGACAGCGGCGGCGCAGGAACACAAAAAGCCGGCAGGCAGTACGCTTTGGGCCAGAAGGGCGGCGCAAAGGCCTGCCAGGGGAAAGATCAGGGTATAAAAGCAGGGAAGGGGAGCGGGAAGCAGCAGGTCACAAAAAACACCGGCGCCAATGGCGAAAGCGGTGCCTGCCGTGGGGGATTCGAAGGTGGCTGGTATCGCAGCGATCAGGGGATAGAGGAAGGGAATGACCCCCAGCAGTTCCACACGCTGCAAAACCGCCCCCTGTACGCCTGCGCACAGGAGGGAGATGGCGGCATAGAGCGCCCATTTGATGATGGTTTCATTGCGAGCAAGCATGGTCGGGGTCCTCCGTCTTAAACCCTTGGAAAGGGCGTCAGGTCACAATGTCAAAGGATTTGATGACAAACACTTCCGAGAGATTGTCAAAATCCACCGCCGGTTCTACGATGGCATAGCTGGCCGCGCCGGAATCATCCAGCCGCACTTCCCTGATGTGGCCGATGACAAGACCGGAAGGGAAGTAGCCGCCAAGGCCGCTGGTTTCCACCAGGTCGCCGGAGAGGAGCTCGCAGTCAGAAGGAAGGTAATCCAGCCGCAAAAGGTCTTCGCTCATCAACGAGAAGTCGCCCTGGGCCAGACCCAGATCCTTCGTGCGGAATACTCTTGCGCCAAGGGAGGTATCCGTATCCACAGTGGTGAGCACGGTGGACCAGTTATAGCCAACTTCTGAGATCACGCCCACCAGAGCGCCAGTGGAGTCGATGACGCTGTCACCTGCCTCCACGCCGTGGTTGGTGCCCTTGTTGAGAGTCAGGGAGGAGGCCCAGTTGGTAACGGAATGCTCCGTGATGGTGGCGGCCTCAAAATCACTCAGGTCCCGGCGCTGGGCCCGCAGGTCCAGAAGCTGACGCAGCAGCTCATTTTCGTCCCGGTCCGCCTGGGCCTGGCGCACCGTTTCTTCCATCTCGGCAATGGTCTTCTTCAGCGCTGCATTCTCGGCTTCCAGGGCCTTTACGTCTTTATAATAGGCCTGCTTATCGTTGAACCAGGTGGCAATGGAGGTATATGCAGCCCGGAAAGGGGACGCCAGCACGCCGGTGATATCCACCAGGGGCGAGGCGCTGAAAAAGGACATGAGCGAGAGCGCCGCGGCGATGACCGCCCCGGCGAACAAGACCCATATCCCGTGGTTTTTCAGGAAATTTTTCAAGGATATGCCTCCAAAGATTGCAAATAGATCAGAGCAGCTTCACACCGAAGGTTTCCAGCATCCGGCTTAGTCGCAGGACAGGCAGGCCCATGACATTGAAAAAGTCGCCGTCCAGCTTTTCCACCAGCAGAGCGCCCTTGCCCTGGACGCCGTAGGAGCCGGCCTTGTCCATAGGCTCGCCGGTGGCGATATAGGCGCGCAGCTCGGATTCCGTAGCAGAGCGAAAGTAGACATGGGTGGTCTCGGACTGCGTGAGGATCCGGTGGCCCTGCCGCACCGTCACGCCGGTGCAGACGGTGTGGTGGCGGCCCTGGAGGGCGGTCAGCATCCGCAGGGCATCGGCCTCGTCCACGGGCTTACCCAGGCGGGCGTCGTCCAGAAACACCATGGTGTCCGCCGTGATGACGATCTCGTCCTCCTCCGCAATGACGGCGTCAGACTTCACCCGGGAAATATATTCCACCACCTGCTGGGGGCTCAGGCCCTCGGGAAAGGACTCCTCCACCTCCGGCACCCGGATGGTAAACTCCGTGATGCCAATGCGGTCCAGCAGCTCCTGCCGCCGGGGAGACCCGGAGGCCAATACGATTTTAGACATAAATTACCTCTTTTATAAGTGCATCATTTCTTTCCGGTGGAACCAAAGCCGCCCCGGTCTTCGTCCTCCAGGTGGTCTACCCGGACGAAGTTCAAGACGGGCTGGTTCTTCATGATGCGGAACTGGCAGATCCGGGCGCCTTTTTCAATGGTGGTGTCCCGGGTGGCGTAGACGGGCATTTTCCATTCGTCCCCGTCGCCGCGGTAGGAGTAGTCCACCACGCCCATGGAGTTGGTCTGCAGGATGCCGTAGTTTTTAAACGTGGAGCTACGGGGCACCAGATGGGCCTCGTACCCTTCGGGCAGGGCGATGGCGATGCCCAGGGGGATCAGGCGGAATTCCCCGGCCTTCAGCGTCACTTCCTCGGCGGTACGCAGGTCGATCCAGTCGGACTTTCCCGCCACATAACAAAGCTCTTCCATGTCATCATGGAAGTATTTGACTTGAATGGTCTCCATAATTGACTCCAATTCGTATAATTATAGTAGAATAATCCGAATGGTATTCAAAAAGCCGATTATTCTACGCCTCTTTCGTAAAGTCCGCGGGTAAATTCGCCCTTTGCCGGAGCGTTTTCCCGGTAGGCCCGGAAGACCTCCACACACTCCTGGGGCGTCTCCGTGGTGAAGCGCAGACGGGCAAAGGCCAGGCCTGCGCGCTGATAGTCCGGGCGGTCCGCCAGCCACACCGGGCGGCTGTTTTGCAGCTCTGTCCGGTGGCCGTAGACGCCCAGCATGGGGAAGGCGGCTCCGGTGCGGTCCACCAGGGCGTGGCCCTGGGCGCAGGGGGCCTTGGCGGGGACGCAGCGGCCGGTTTTGTCCAGCTTGCAGCCCAGGTCATTTTGCACCAGGCAATTTTCCGTGATCATCAGAGGCAGGCGGCCATAGACGATGGCCTCCGCGGGGAGGACCTTTTTCAGGTCCCGGATCTGGGCAAAACGCAGCTCAAAGGAGACGCAGGCGCTCTTGAGCCCCTTGTCCCCAAGATATGCAAGAGAGCGGGAATTGAATACATTCAGCCCGAAATCGCCCACCATCTCCATCCCCGCCTTCCGAGCCAGGGAGAAGTGGCCGATATTACCTGCGGCAACGGTTGTAACGCCTTTTTCCTTTGCGGTGGCGAGATGTTCCAGCAATTCATTTTCATCCCGGTCCCGCCAAACCCGGGGCAAAACAGCACACCACTGGGCGTCGGTTTCGGGCAGGGGGTCCATCTGGGAGAGGATCTCCACGGGAACATACACCCGGGCGGGGCGCAGATCCAACAGCTCTTGGGTGATCTGCTCAGCGCGCATCACGGAAACCGTAAATTCCGGCGTGCCGGAGGACCAGTCGGCATCGGGGAGGGCGGGGGCCTCAAGGCGGCGGCGCCGCGGCGGCGCGATGCGCGCTTGCGTCAGGGTCTCCAGAGCTTCCCGGCGCAATGCGTTGACGGCGCTGGCAGGAAGGGACAAGCCCTCCTCCACCTCCGCCTTGACGCTGAGGCACCGGTAAGGCGTGCCGCCGGTCTTTCCCAGGCGGCTTTCGATCTCTTCAGCGGTGACGGAACGGTTCCGGGCGGCCTCGGGAATACTTCCGCAAACGGAGACTTCGTGACCCTCGCTGTCTGTTACCGTCAGGGTAACCGCCTGACCTGCCGCAATGCGGCAGACCATATGGATTCCCACATTCTGACGGCTCTCTTTTTCGTACACCGCTCTTGCGGCGTTAAAAAGCTCTTTGGGTTCCGGGGCATTTTCCGGACGGGTGCCGAACATCCCGGCACCCCGTTTGCCCTGCCAGTACCAGTCCGTAAAACCGGAGCGGGAGAAGGCTTCCTCCAGTTCCTTTTCCTCGGCGGGGGTGGGAGCGCGGTTTTCCTCCAGGAGGGTGGAATAAATGCGGGCGATGACAGCAACATACTCCGGCCGCTTCATGCGGCCCTCCAGCTTCAAACAGGAAACGCCCATGGCGGACATGTCCTGCAGCTCACCGGCCAGGCAGCTGTCCTTCAGGCTCAGGGGATACTGTTTTCCCGCCTTGCCGTCCACACCGTAGGGCAGGCGGCAGGGCTGGGCGCAGCGGCCCCGGTTACCGGAGCGTCCTCCGATCAGGGCGCTCATGGCGCACTGGCCGGAATAGCACATACAAAGGGCGCCGTGGACAAAGATCTCGATTTCTGCGGGGCAGTTTTCGATGATGGTTTTGGTGTCCTCCCGGGAGCATTCCCGGGCGATGACCACCCGCTCGCACCCATCCGCGGCGGCCTCGCAGGCGCCGCCGCTGGTGAATACGCTCATCTGGGTGCTGGCGTGGAGGGGGAGGTCGGGAAGGGTTTTGCGCAGCAGGTCGAAAAGGCCCCAATCCTGGACCAGAATGGCGTCGATGCCCAGCTCACTGGCCTGGGCGGCGGTTTCCGCGGCCTTGGGAAGCTCCCGGTCCGTGACCAGAGTGTTCAGGGTGAGGAATACCCGCACCCCACGGGCATGACAATAGCGCAGCGCCTCCCGGAACTCCTCGTCGGAGAAATTCTTGGCGCTGCGTCGGGCATTAAATTCACCCCAGCCCAGATATACCGCGTCGGCTCCGTTTTGAACGGCAGCCCGAAGGGCCTCCGGGGATCCGGCGGGGGAGAGAAGCTCGGGCCGCATCAGCCCATCTTCCCCAGCTTCTGCTGCAGGCGGAAGACTTCCCGCTTCAGCTCGCTGACTTCGGCCTGGGCCTTGCCGGCGGCGTCCAGATAACCCTTGATCTGGCTGCGCAGCTGCTCAGCGGAGACCTGGGCCTTAAACAGCTCGTCGGTGATGTTGGCGGCGGTCAGGATAGCGGCGTCGGCACGGCCCAGCTTGGTAGCGGCCATGACCTCTTTCATCTGCTCGTCCACGTGGGCGGCAACACGCTGGGTATAAGCGACGGATTCCTCCGCTACGAAGGTGTAATCTTCACCACAGATACTGACAACGACACGGTTTGCCATGGAAATTCCCCTCTCTATGATCTATTTGGAGTGGGTGCATATAATACACCCATTATTTCAGCATATAGTATAGCATACGCCGAAAAAAAAGGATAGATATTTTGAAAATTTTTGCCCTTTCGGGCGGGGGAAGGGAATGTCTATCATTTCCCTATCATCTTCGACGGTATTTTCTCCTTGGGCCTGCTATGATATCCCCAAACAAAGGAGGTCCGCCCATGGAAGGAACGATCAAACGAAAAATGCTGGAGCTGCCCCCCCAGTCCATCCGGCCCAACCCCCGCCAGCCCCGGGTAGTCTTTGAAGAGGAGGGGATCCGGGCCCTGGCGGACTCCATCCGCCGCTGCGGCCTGATCCAGCCGCTGACGGTGCGCCGCGCAGGGGATGGATGGGAGCTGATCGCCGGAGAGCGGCGGCTGCGGGCCGCCCATTTGGCAGGAATGGAGACGGTCCCTTGTATCGTCTCCACGGCGGATGAAGAAGGGTCGGCCCTTTTGGCACTGGTGGAAAACCTCCAGCGCCGGGACC